>NZ_QGSW01000304.1:0-22438 GCF_003176715.1 Micromonospora sp. S4605 | reverse complement strand
ATAAGAGACAGGCCCCCACCCCGGCCACTCCCGCAGCCGCCGCAAAGACACAGGTCAGGACTCCGGGCCGCCGCGGAAGAGCCGCGCAGACCCCGGCACCCACATCGCACCCACGTGACACCCACCGTCCTCAACAGTCAGACAGCAAAAAGGGCCCGACCCGCTCCACAGCAGGTCAGACCCCTCATGATCTTGCGCGCCCGAAGGGACTCGAACCCCTAACCTTCTGATCCGTGGGCCAGCATGATATCGTGATAGCACCCGAGGGAGGTGCCACATGCCCAACATCCTCGTCCGCGATCTCAGTCAAGAAGCCGTCGACCGCATCGACGCGGCAGCCGCCAGCCTCGGGCTGTCTCGCAACGAGTACCTACGCCGCAAGTTCGAGGAGAACATCAGCCCCGCCGGCGAGCGGACGGTCACAGCCGAGGACTGGCAACGGTCCGCAGAGGCATTCGCTGATCTCGCCGACCCCACGGTGATGGAGGCCGCGTGGCGGTGACGAGCTGGCTGATCGACAAGTCTGCGTACGTTCGGCTCCAACTCGGCCAAGCGGCGAACCGCGACGAGTGGAGCGCACGCATCAGCCGCGGGCTCGTCCGGCTCTCCACCATCACCCGCCTCGAACTCGGCTACTCGGCACGCTCCGGAGAAGCGGGACGCCGACAGTTCGCCGCCCCACCGCTGTCCCTGATGCCAGTCGAACACCTCACACCCGCCATCGAAGACCGGGCACTGGAAGTGCAGATGCTGCTCGCCGACCGCGGCCAGCACCGCGCCCCGTCAATCCCCGACCTGCTGATCGCGGCGACCGCTGAAAAGACCGGACTGACCGTCCTGGCCGTCGACAAGGACTTCGACCTCATCGCCGCGCTCACCGGCCAGCCGATCGAAACCCTGCCCGGCTGAGCCCAAAGACCAGGTACGCATGCCGCCACCGTCAATCGGCACCGCCTACGCGGCGTGCCGCGCGTGACTCAGTGTCCCAGCCCCGGGTCACGACAGACGCCCCTCGTGCGGTGCGTTCATGTCCGGGTGAAGCCGAGTGCCCGGTATCCGGGCATGCGGCGTGGGAGTGAGGCGGTGAGGATGGGTGTGGCCGGGTCGTGGTAGTCGTGGACCTCGGCGACGTCCTTGCCGGGCGCGGCGCGGATGACGCGGCCGGCGCATTGGATGAGTAGGCCGTCGTAGGAGATCGGGCCGGCGAGGAAGAGGGTGTCGAGGGCGGGGGCGTCGAAGCCCTCACCGATGAACGGTGTGGTACCGATGACGAGCAGGCCGTCACCGGCCTTCGCGCCGTCGAGCCGGTCAACGATGGCCCGCCGGTCGCTGGTGCTCATCGCGCCTTGAAGCACGAGCGCCTGATGTCCGCGTGCGGCGAGCAGAGCGGTGAGTGCCTCGACCTGGGCGACCCGCCGGGTCAGGACCAGACAGTTGCGGCCGCGGGTCAGGGCTACGGCGACGTCATCGGCGATCTGAGTGTTGCGGGGCTTGTCGAGGGCCAGTCTTCGGTGCACCTCGGCGAGTGCGCCGGGCGCGTCCAGGTCGACGTCGCCGGGCTGGAAGGTGGTCTCGTGGATGAACAGCGCTCGACGGGGTCCGGCGTCGGTGTGCATCGCTGCCGCGAGGGTGCCTTGTTCCTCGTCGGTCAGGGTGTGGCGGACGGGTCCGAGTTGCCAGGTGACGAGTTGTCCGAGGCCGTCGCGTCGGGTGGGTGTGGCGGTGAGGCCGAGCCAGAACTGCGCGGCGATCCGTTTGACTGAGTGCTCGTAGGCTGCGGCGCCGAGGTGGTGGCATTCGTCGACGATGACGTGCCCGTACCCCTGGGTCAGGGTGGCGACGTCGTCGCGTCGGGCGAGGGAGGGCAGCAGTGCGATGTCCACCGTGCCGGTGAGCTTGCGTCGGCCGCCGCCGAGTTGCCCGGACTTGATTCCGAGGAACTGTTCGATGCGGAGGCGCCACTGGTCGGCGAGAGCTTTGCGGTCGACGAGGACGAGGGTGGAGGTGTTGCGTTCGGCGATCACGGCGCAGGCCATGACGGTCTTGCCGGAGCCCGGTGGGGCGACAAGTATCCCGTCGTCGTGGGCGAGAAGCGCCGACCGCGTTGGCCTGCCTGCTGGTGAGTTCGGCGGTGAACGCGGCGTCGATCTCGGTCCCGGAGTTTCGTCCGTCGGTGACGGCCAGTCGCGACCCGGCGCGCTCGACGATCGTGGCGATGGTGTGCCGCAGGCCCCGCGGGAGGACCAGGCGGTCGTCGAGAGTGAGGTCGTAGCCGCGGATGAAGCGTGGGGTGTCCCAGGTGGACTTGCGGAGTCGCTGCAGCTCGTAGAACTTCGGGTTGGCCATGGCGGCGGCGTGCTTGAACGTCGCCAGTGCGGCGGGGGTGAGCTGTCTGGCGTCGATGCTCAGCCCGGCACCGACTTCCGCGTGGATCACCGGGGGCAGCGAAGGATGGACCTGGGTCGAAGCGGACCGGCTCATCGTGGAGACGTCGGCACCGGTTACGGCTTGCTTGGCCTGCTGGGCGATCCGTTCGGCGTCGCCGGGGCTGAGACGGTCCAGCGTCGACAGGAACGCCCACTGGTCCGCGTACGGCTCGAGCGTGCCGAGGTCGAGGAAGGTGGTCAGTCCGTCCTTGCGGCGGCGGCCCTGTAGCGGCGCGGCGATGAGGTTGCCGAAGCCGCCCTCGGGCAGGACGTCCTGGTTGGGGAACAGCCGGTCGTACGAGCGCAGGTCCATCGATCCGCGCAGCACCATGGCCTCACGAAGGAGAACAGTGCCGACGGCCCGCCCGGTGGCCGCGGGAACAGCGCCAGTGAAGAAGACCCACACATGGGCGCCGCGACCTGACTGGGAGATCTCCAACGCGGCCGGCACCGCGCAGGCGCGTGCCGCCTTCACGTATGCGAGAGCGTCGAGCATCGCCGTCGGCCCGTCGAAGTCGGCCACGACGAAATGGCAGGTGTTGCCGGGCATCAGCGGATACAGGCCCATGAACACATCGCCGATGAGATGTGCCGCGAAGACCTCGGTCGTGCGGGGCAGGTAGGTGGCACCCCGCCGGTCCATACCCTTACGCCAGCCTCCGGCGACCGCGGGCATCCACCCTGCAGCGCCGGTACGGGCGTTCTCCCACCGCACGGCGTACACGTCGGCCCGGGCCCGGAACCGGTCAGCGAACAGCACCAGCTTGTCCTGAGTCGGCGAAGCCATGGTGACCAGCCCTGGCGGCGCAACCGGCGCGGACAACTGCTCCGGTGCCGCAGTCGTGTCCTGGCCGCGCAGCTCCAGCAGACGTGCCAGCCGGGCGTTCTCCGCCCGTAACCGCTCCACCTCCCGCCGAAGATCGACGAACTCGGCTACCGAACCCATGCCGACCATCCTCGCGCATCGGGCTCCGCACACCCCGACACCGGTCCGATATCCTCCGCCGATGGCATCGAAGGGAAACGCCGCGCTGGAGGCGATGATCGAGGAAGCCACCATCGACGCGTACGGCGACGACGAACAGCTCACCGGCCTGTTCACCATGCTCGAGGAGCATCTGGCGTTGCCGTTCACCACCACCGTCCTCGGCGTCGAGGTCACCGTGCGGAAGGTCGACCTGACCGCGGACAGCATCGTCGCGGTCTGCGCCCGAGGCCGCCACCGGCAGAGGATCGACCTCCTCGACCTGCCGCTACCCACCCCTACGCCGGACGGCGCCGCGTGGATCGACGCCTACCGGCACTGGGCCGGGAGGTAGGCCCCCGTGAGTGAGTACCAGTACTACGAGTTCACCGCCGTCGACCGACCCCTCACCGGCCGGGAGCGGGCCGAGCTGCGGTCGCTGTCGACCCGGGCCGACATCACCGCCACCAGCTTCGTCAACACCTACGAGTGGGGCAACTTCAAGGGTGACCCGCGCACGCTGATGGAACGGTACTTCGACGCGCACCTGTACCTGGCGAACTGGGGCACCCGCCAGCTCATGCTGCGGCTACCGAAACACGTGCTCGACCCCGCAACCGTCGCCCAGTACTGCCAGGGTGACAGCGCGTCCGCGTGGACCGCCGGCACGCACGTCATCATCGACCTGCATGACGAGGACGAGGACGGCACCGACGAGTGGGACCTCGACGGCCACGGCCTGCTCACCTCCATCATCCCGGTCCGGGCCAGCCTCGCCGCCGGCGACCTGCGCCTGCTCTACCTGGCCTGGCTGCGCTGCGTACAGTCGGAAGAGGTCGCTGACGACGAGCCCGAACCGCCCGTACCAGCCGGACTGGGCACCCTCGACGCGCCCCTCACAGCCGTAGCCGAGTTCCTGCGCATCGACCCCGACCTGATCGCGGCCGCGGCGGCCGGGTCCTCGCCGGCCGCCTCCGACGAACCGACCCCTACGCAACTACGCACCTGGGTCGTCCAGTTGCCCGCCCGGGACAAGGACGCCATCCTGGCCAACCTGATCACCGGCGGCGACAGCCACCTGCGCAGCCAACTGCTGCGCCGCTACCGCGACGCGCACCCCACCGACGCGTCCACCCCGACGGCCGCCCGCACCGCCGGGGAACTGCTCGCCACCGCCGCCGAGTTGCGCGCTGAACGGGATCGCCGCGACGCCGACCAGCGCGAACGCGACCGGGTCCGCCGGGAACGGTCCGCCGCAGCAGCCCGGCAACGGCACCTCGACACCCTCGCGGTCGACCAACCCGCCGCCTGGCAGCGGGTAGACACCTTGATTGCCACGAAGAAGCCCCGCGATTACGACACCGCCGTGCAACTCCTCGTCGACCTGCGCGACCTCGGCGAACGCGACGCGGACAGCAGGCTGTTCCAGCAGCGGCTGGCCGAGCTACGGACGGTGCACGCCCGCAAGCCCAGCCTGCTCGAACGCCTCGACCTGGCAGGTCTGGATGCCTGAACAGATCCGGGCGACCGCCGCGTCCGCCCAGACCAACCTGCACGCCGTGCTGCACCTCGTGGCCACCGGGCGGCTCCGGTGTAGCCAGACGACCCGGCGGCCCGCGGCCACCACCGTCGCCGCCATCGCCGGCGTGCTCCCTCGCCCATGAGGCCGGCGCTGATCTGAAGATCCTGCAGGACATGCTCGGACACTCCAGAATTCCTGGTCACCGCCGACACCTACACCAGCGTTTTGCCCCTCGCGCAGCGCCGCTGCGCCGACGCCACCGCCCACCTCGTCCTAGCCGCCGCCCGCCGCACCCGCAAAAGATCAGAAACAAGGCCCGCAAGAACCGACCCGACCCCCGGCCGAAAACAGGTGCCCCACCCCGGCCGCTCCCCTGCCGGCGACGAAGGCGCAGGTCAGCCGGCCGAACCGTGGCGGACAGCCCGTCCGGACGGCGGCACCCACATCGCCCCCATATGACACCCACCCTCCAGCAGGGACAGACGCCAGAATGGGCCTGACCGCGTTCCCGCAGCCCAGACCCCTCATGATCTTGCGCGCCTGAAGGGACTCGAACCCCTAACCTTCTGATCCGTAGGGCGGGGCCGGTGAACACGCCGATGTGTAGCCGGTCGATCTCGGTGCGGATGGTGTTCCAGGTGCGACCGGTCTCGGTCTCTGCGACCCGGATGAGCAGCAGGGCCAGCCAGCAGAGCAGGATGTGGGCGCGGATGCGGTCCTCGCGGCGGTAGAACACCGGGTGCAGGTCCAGGATGGTCTTCATGCCGCGCCAGCCGCGTTCGACTTCGAGGAGTTGCTTGTAGCCCAGAGCGATGTCCTCTGCGCTCAGTTTCGGGTCGGAGCAGCGCAGCAGGTACTTGCCGTGCAGCCGCTACTCGGCCTTGACCTTCGCGGCGTCGATGCGCAGCAGGCTTTTGGGGGGTGGTGCGCAGGAACCGGTTGAGGCCGGGCTTGGTGGAGATCTGTCCGCGCAGCTCGGCGCGGCGGGTGGCGCTCAGCTTGTCAGAGCCGTCGATGGCCTCGGCCAATTGAGCGAGCAGCCGTTGGTAGATGGCGGCGTCACGCTGCGCGGCGTCGGGATTGTAGCAGATGACGAACCGGTCATCAGCGTCGATGTGGACTTCTTTGACCTGCAGGTGACGCTTCGTGTCTGGGGCGAGGATCTGCCATTCTGCTCGGCGACCGGCGCCAGCCCATGGTGCGCAGGTAGATGTCGGTCTCGACCTGGCCTTCGCCGAAGAGTTCGGCGAGCCGGCCGCCGGTGACGTGGCGCCGGAAGTCCATCTCCCAGAACCGGTCCTGCGCGTGCAGGTAGCCCTGTGCGCGGAACAAATCGTCGGCGGTCTTCGATGGTCTCGGTCTGGTCACGGGGGCTTGACATCCGCCGCCTAACTTCAGAACCTTTATTAGGACACCGAATTTGGCGGTGAAAGGAATTACTCCATGACGGCAGCGACGTCGGGGCCGCGCCTGCGGGACGTCAACCGGGTCGCCGTGCTCGCCCTGATCGGTCGACAAGGGCCGATCTCGCGCGCCGACGTCGCTCGGCGGCTCGGCCTCAGCCCGCCGACGGTCACCGCGGTCACCCGCTCGCTCATCGAGGCCGGAGTCATCCGCAAGGTCGACGACGGGATCCCGCGGGGCGGCCGTCCCAGTGAACTGCTCGCGGTGGTGGGCCCCGCCGCGCACGCGATCGGGGTCAAGGTCGCCGCCGGTCGGCTCACCGGCGTCCGCGCCGATCTCGACGGCACCCTCCTGCACACGTTCTCCGCACCGTTCGACCAGACCGCCGTCAACCCGTTCGACGCCCTGTCCGAGCTGCTCGCGCCGCACGTGGCCGCCGTCGAGGAGGCACCGCTGCTCGGGGTCGGGCTCGGTGTGCCCGGTTTCGTCGACAGCCGCACCGGCCTGGTGGAGGCACCGCTGCTGGGCTGGCGGCACATGCCGCTGCGCGACTACCTGAGCCAGCTGCTCGACGTTCCGGTGCTCGTGGACAACGACGTCAACACCCTGGCGGCGTACGAGCACCTGTACGGCCTGGGACGGCCGTACGAGGACTTCCTGACCATCACCCTCGGACAGGGCGTCGGGGCGGCCGTCGTCTCCGCCGGTGACCTGCGCCGCGGCGGGCACGGCGCGGCGGGTGAACTCGGGCACCTGCCGATCGACCCCGACGGACCGCCCTGCCACTGCGGCAAGCGCGGCTGCCTCGAGACGTACGTCTGTGACACCGCGCTCGTCCGGCAGGCGCGCGAGACGGGTGCTGTCGGCCCGGACGCCGGTCCGGCCGACCTGCGCGCGGCGGCGGACGACGGGCATGCCGGTGCCCGAGCCGTCTACCGTGCCGCCGGAGCGCGCCTCGGCACCGTCGCGGCCGGGCTGGCCACCGTGCTCGACCCGCAGGCGATCCTGGTCAGCGGTGAGGGAACGCTGGCCTGGACGCACCTCGCCGAAGGATTCCTCACCGCCCTGCGCGCCGGCATGTTCCCGCCGATGGCCGACGGGGTCAGCGTGCACGTCGACCCGTGGGACGACACGAAGTGGGCGCTGGGCGCCGCCGCCCTGGTGCTCCGGGCGCCCTTCACGATGGACGCCGAGCCGCACGCCGACGCGATACGGGCGCGGCTGGCGGCCTTTCCCGGCGCGGAGGTGACCCAGTGACCGGATCGCGTACCGCCACCACCACCCGGCCGGTGGTGCGGCCGGAGGCGCCGGCCCCGCCGCGTCGCCGATCCGGCGCCGGACGCCGCCGGCTGCGTACGGCCCTCGCGGCGGCCGGTTTCCTCGCCCCGAGTCTCCTCCTGCTGCTGGGCTTCTGGATCGGCCCGATGCTCGGCACCGCGTGGGTGAGCCTGCAGGACTGGAACCTGATCGGCGTGCCCACGTTCGTCGGGTTGGACAACTACACCGAACTGCTGGGCGACGCCGAGTTCCACGCCGCGCTCGGCCACACCCTGGCCTATCTGGCCGGCTACCTGCCGCTGGTGCTGGTCTGTGGGCTCGCGGTCGCCCTGCTGCTGGACGCCAAGCTCCCCGCGATGACCCTCTACCGGGCCACCTTCTTCCTGCCGGTCATCAGCAGCTGGGTCGCCGTGTCACTGCTGTGGAAGTGGCTGCTCAACCCGGCCGACGGGCTGGTCAACCGGATCCTCGGCGCGTTCGGCGTGACCGGGCCCGGGTGGTGGACCGACCCGGACTGGGCGATGCCCTCGGTGGTGCTCGCCTCCGTCTGGAAGGACGTCGGGTTCGTCGCCGTGATCCTGCTGGCCGGCCTGCAGGCCATCCCGCGCGACGTGGTGGAGGCCGCCGCCCTCGACGGCGCCGGCTGGTGGCGCAAGCTGCGCAGCATCACGCTGCCGATGCTCTCCCCGTCGCTCTTCTTCGTCACCGTGATCAGCCTGATCAACGGATTTCAGGTCTTCGACCAGGTGTGGGTGATGACCGAAGGCGGGCCGGGTGGCGCGTCCAGTGTCGTGGTCGAGCAGATCGTCAGCTACGCCTTCTCGTACGGCCGGGTCGGCTACGCCTCCGCCATGAGCATGGTCCTCTTCGCGGTAATCCTCCTGGTCACCCTGGCCCAGCTCCGACTTCAGCGCAGGTGGGTGCACTATGAGTAAGCGGATCCTGCGATACGTCGCGCTCACCCTCGGCGCAATGGCGATGCTCGGGCCGTTCGCGTGGATGCTGGTCACCTCGCTCACCGGCGACGCGCAGCTCGGCCGGGTGGACGCACCCCTGCTGCCCGATCCGCCCACGGTCGAGCCGTACGAGCGGCTCGGCCAGGCGTTTCCGTTCTGGCGCTTCGCCGCCAACAGCGTCGGCGTCGCCGTCGTCTCCACCCTGGTGCAACTCGTCACCAGCGCGACCGCCGCCTACGCGTTCAGCCGGCTGCGGTTCCGGGGCAGCGGCCTGGTGTTCGTGCTCTACCTCGCCACGATGATGATCCCGATGCAGGTGATCATCGTTCCGTTGTTCATCGAGATGCGTTACCTCGGGTTGGTCGACAGCTACGCCGGGCTGCTGCTTCCCACGCTGGTCTCCAGCTTCGGGGTGTTCATGCTTCGACAGGCCTTCCTGGCGACGCCGAAGGAGTTGGACGAGGCGGCGTACGTCGACGGTGCGGGGCACCTGCGGGTCTTCGCGCAGGTGCTGCTGCCGCTGGTGACGCCGGCGCTGGCCACGTTCGCTGTCTTCGCCTTCATGTCCAGCTGGAACGCGTTCCTCTGGCCGCTGGTCATCGCGCAGACGGAGGCGCACATGACGCTGCCGGTCGGCCTGTCGCTGCTGCAGGGGCGGTACAGCACCGCCTGGAACGTCGTCATGGCCGGATCGACCCTGTCGGTGCTGCCGATCCTCGCGCTCTACGTCTTCGCTCAGCGCTACGTCGTGCGGGGCATCGCCTTCACCGGCATCAAGGCCTAGCTCCCCCACCACCCACCACCCCCAAGGAGAGATCCGATGACCACGAGAAGACGAGTCCTGGCGGCCGCGGCCGGGGCGCTCGCCACGGTGAGCCTGCTCGCCGCGTGCGGGCAGGACGCGTCCGGCGGCGCGGACGACGGCGCCACCGGCACCATCACCTACTTCACCTTCTCGGCCGCGCCCGACCACCTGAAGGACCTGGACGCGATCAAGGCCGAGTTCGAGAAGCAGAACCCGGGCATCACCGTGCAGGTGCAGACGGCCGCGTACGACGACTACTTCACCAAGCTGCAGACGGCGATCGCGGGCGGCACCGCGCCGGACACATTCGAGCTCAACTACGAGAACTTCGTGACGTACGCCCGGGCCGGCGCGCTGCTGCCGCTCGACGAACCGGCCAAGGCCGACAAGGACCACGACGCGAACCGGCTCTACCCGAAGGCGCGGGAGGCCTTCCAGTTCAAGGGCAAGCTCTACGCGGTGCCCTCGACCTTCTCCGACGTGGTGCTCTTCTACAACAAGAAGCTCTTCGACGCCGCCGGCGTCGCCTACCCCACCGCGGACTGGACCTGGGCCGACGAGCGGGCGGCGGCGGAGAAGCTGACCGACAAGGCCAAGGGCATCTACGGCGACTACCAGCCCGTCACCTTCCACGAGTTCTACAAGGCGCTCGCGCAGAACGGGGGCTCGTTCCTCTCCCCGGACGGCAAGAAGGCGACCTTCAACGACGCCAAGGGCCTCGAGGCGGCGCAGTGGCTGCTGAGCAAGCCGGGCACCGTGCAGCCCACCGTCGCCGAGATCGGTGGCAAGGCCGACTACGACACCGCCCTGTTCACCTCCGGCAAGCTGGCCATGTGGCACAACGGGATCTGGCAGATCGCCAAGCTCGCGAGCACGCCCGGGCTGGACTTCGACATCGTCACCGAGCCGGGCAACACCGGCAAGGCCAACGCGGTCTTCATGAACGCCACGGCCGTGTCCGCGAAGACGAAGAAGGCCACCGCGGCCTGGAAGTGGGCCCGGTTCCTCGGCACCTCCCAGAAGGCCGTGGAGACCAGGCTCGCCTCCAACTGGGAACTGCCGGCGGTCAACGACCAGGCCGCGTTCGACACCTACCTGAAGCAGACGCCGCCGGCCAACCGCAAGGCCGTCTTCGACGCGCTGGCCGACATCGCGCTCCCGCCGGTGCTCGACGCCCAGCAGTCGAAGATGCAGGACATCGTCACCCAGGCACTGGAGAAGGCCGCCTCCGGCCAGGCCACGCCGCAGGCGGCGCTGGACGAGGCGGCGGCCGCGGTGACCGCCCTCATCAAGTAGTGAGAACCAGCGGGGCGCGGCCGTTCCGCACTCGGCCGCGCCCCGCGCACGACCATACCGACACCTCCTGGAGGAACCCCGTGCCCATCGCCGCACGGTCCGACCTGCGTACGCTCGTCGAGTCCAGCCTCACCCTCATCGAGGCCCACCAGCACCCGTCCGGCGCCTACCCGGCCAGCCCCGACTACCCCGTCTACCGCTACAGCTGGCTGCGCGACGGCGCCTTCATCGCCGACGCCATGAGCCGGGCCGGTCGGGCCGACAGCGCCGACCGGTTCCTCCGGTGGTGCGCCACGGTGATCGACGCCCGCGCCGGCCGGATCACCGACCTCGTCGCCCGCGCCGAGCGCAGGGAGGACATCGGCGCCGACGAGATGCTGCCGACCCGCTACACCCTAGACGGCGGCGACGACGACGAGCCCTGGTGGAACTTCCAGCTCGACGGCTACGGCACCTGGCTGTGGATGCTCGTCGCGCACGCGGCACGGCACGGACGGCCGCTCGCCGCCTACCGGCCGGCCGTGACCGCCACGGTCGACTACCTGATCGCGTTCGGCGACCAGCCCTGCTACGACTGGTGGGAGGAGCACGCGGAGCACCGGCACGTCGCGACGCTGGGCGCGGTGCTGGCCGGGCTGCGTGCCGTCGTCCACGCTCGTGACGAGCACGGTGAGCCGCTGCTCGACGCCGCCCGCGCTGCCGCCGCCGCCGCGAAGGTGAGCGAGTTCGAGGCCCTGATCGCCACCGAGGGCACCGCGGACGGGCACCTCACCAAATGGCTGGGCAGCACCGCCGTCGACGGCAGCCTCCTGGCCTGCCTGACTCCCTTCGACCTGGTCGAACCCGGCAGCACAGTCGCCGAGCGCACGTACGAGGAGGTACGCGACCAGTTGCTGCGCGGGGGCGTCTACCGCTACCTCGGCGACACCTTCTACGGCGGCGGGGAGTGGCTGATCCTCACCGCCTGGCTGGGCTGGCACGAGGCGCGTACCGGCCGGACCGAGGCGGCCCGCCAGCGGCTGGAGTGGATCGCCGCCCAGGCCACCCCCGAGGGCCACCTGCCCGAGCAGGTCAGCGGCCACACCCAGCGGCCCGAGTACATCGCCGAGTGGACCGAGCGCTGGGGGCCCGTGGCCACGCCCCTGCTGTGGTCGCACGCCATGTTCGTCACCCTCGCCCTGGAGGTCGGACGGTGAGTCACGCCGTGATCAGCCACCGCCCCGCCGGGACCGGGCACCCCTACCGCCACGACCTGGACCAGCGGGTTCCCGTGCATCCGCTGCGGGGCGAGGAGTACGAGATCCGGGTGCTCACCGACCCGGACGTGACCGAGGTCCGGGTCGAGTTCGGTGCCGGCACGCAGGTGCCCGCCGAGCGCGTCGACCCGGCCACGGTGGCCCTCGACTTCGGGGCGCCCGCCGCTCCGCCGACCGGCTCGGCGGGCCACCTGGCCTCCGCCGCCGCGGCCGCCCCGGACACCGGCGGCCGCACGGTGTGGATCGCCCGGGCGACGACGGACTCCGATGACGCGTACACCATCGTCGCCCGGACCTCGGCGGGCGGTGAGGTCCGGACGGTCGCCTTCCCGGTACGACCGCTGGCCTGGCAGCGCGACGGCGGACGGCTGGAGGTGCGCGACCCCGGCGGTGCCGTCCTCGAACCCGGCAGCGTCGAATGGCTGACCGGCAGCGACGGACCCCGCCGGGTACGCTTCGCGCTCCGGCTCGCCGAGGGCGAACACGTGGTCGGATTCGGTGAGCGGTACCACGCGCTCGACCAGCGCGGCCAGGTGCTCGACGCCACGGTGTTCGAGCAGTACAAGCGGCAGGGCCACCGCACCTATCTGCCGATGCCGTTCGCCGTGGTCGTCGGCGACGGCTGGGGCTTCCACGTGGTGACCAGCCGACGTACCTGGTACGACGTCGGTGCCTCGCGGCCGGACCGGATCCTCGTCGAGGCCGAGGTCGACCCCGCGACGCCCATGCTGCCACTGCGCCTCTACACCGGCGAGCCCGCGGCGGTCGTGCGGGAGTTCCTCACCGAGACCGGGCAGCCCCCGATCCCACCGGCCTGGGTGTTCCGGCCCTGGATGAGCGGGAACGAGTGGAACACCCAGACCCGAGTGCTCGCCGAGGTGCGCCGCAGCATCGCCGAGGACATCCCGGTCGGCGCGATCGTCATCGAGGCCTGGAGCGACGAGGCCACCTTCGTGGCCTTCCGCGACGCACGCTACGAGGTGCACCCGGACGGCGCACCCCACCGCCTCGCCGACTTCGAGTTCCCCGCCGACGGGGCCTGGCCCGACCCGAAGGCGATGATCGACGAACTGCACGAGGCCGGTGTGAAGGTGCTGCTGTGGCAGATCCCGCTGATCCCCACCGACCGCGGCGACGACGGCCAGATCGCCGCCGACCTCACCACCCTGGCCGAGCGCGGGTACGCCGTCCGTGAGGCGGACGATTCACCGCACCGCAACCGGGGCTGGTGGTTCCCCGGGGCGCTGCTGCCCGACTGGACCAACCCGGAGGCCCGGCGGTGGTGGCTGGACAAGCGGCGCTACCTGGTCGAAGAGCTCGGCGTCGACGGCTTCAAGACCGACGGCGGCGAGCACCCGTGGGGCCACGACCTGCGGTACTTCGACGGATCACGCGGTGACGAGGGGAACAACCAGTTCCCGGTCCGCTACGCCGCCGCCTACCACGAGCTGATGCAGTCAGCGGGGACCGAGGGGGTCACCTTCAGCCGGGCCGGGTTCACCGGATCGGCCGCCTTCCCCGCGCACTGGGCCGGCGACGAGGACTCCACCTGGGCCGCCTACCGGGCGTCGATCACCGCCGGCCTCACCGCCGGTGTCGGCGGCATCTTCTTCTGGGGTTGGGACCTCGCCGGCTTCTCCGGCGACATCCCCGACGCCGAGCTCTACCTGCGCTCGGCGGCGGCGGCCTGCTTCGCCCCGATCCTGCAGTACCACTCCGAGTTCAACCACCACCGTGAGCCCTCGGTGGACCGCACACCCTGGAACATCGCCAACCGGACCGGCGAGCCGCGGGTGCTCGACGTCTTCCGGCGGTTCGCCCAGTTGCGCGAGGAACTCGTGCCGTACCTGGTGGAGCAGGCCCAACGGTCGGTCCAGACCGGCAAGCCCCTGATGCGGCCGCTGTTCTTCGACCACCCCGACGACAAGCGGATCTGGGACTGGCCGCAGCAGTGGCAACTCGGCGACGACCTCCTCGTCGCCCCGGTCACCGAACCCGGTGTCAGCACCTGGCCGGTATGGCTGCCGCCGGGGGAGTGGGAGGACTTCTTCACCGGCGAGCGGCACACCGGTCCAGTCCAGGTGGACCGTCCGGCGCCGCTGGACGAAATCCCGGTCTACCGCCGGGTGGGGTGACGTCGAGTGCCGACAGAGAGAGTGCCAGCAGGGAGTCCGCGTGACAGACAACCGTGCCCGGGACTCGACCGGTTCATCCGGTTCGGCGCCCGGCTGCGCGACAACCTCGTGGCCCGAGCCGACGTCCAGGGACTCGTTTTCATGGGATCGACCGCGGCGCGCGAACGGGTCGACGAGTGGAGTGACCACGACTTCGCCGTGGTCACCGTAGACGGTGCCGAGGAGCGGCTGCGTGGTGACCCGAGCTGGCTGCCCGACTCGGCCCACATCGCCCTCATTCTTCGAGAAGAACACGACGGCTTCAAGGTCGTCTACGACGACGGCCACCTGCTGGAGTTCGGTGTCACGTCGCTGGCCGGGCTTGAATCGTGGCACGCCAACGCCTACGAGGTGGTCCTGGACCGCGGCGGGGTCGCCGAGGCGTTCGCCCGGGTGGCGGCCCGCCCGAAACCAGGCCGGTCGGCCCGCGCCGATCGGGAGTTTGGTCTGTTCGTCGCGGTGCTGCTGGTGGGGGTGGGGCGGTGTCGCCGGGGTGAGGTGCTGGTCGCCAGCCAACTCGTCCGGACGGTCGCGGTCGGCCACCTACTGACCGCCTGGCGGTTGGCCCGGCCAGCCAGCGCCGGCCACCGACTGGACGACCTGGATCCGTTCCGGCGCTTCGAGCAGGTGTATCCCACGGCCGGCCGGGCAATCGCCGACGCGCTGGAGCGCGATGTCGAGTCCGCCGCCCGTACCCTGCTCGAGCTGGCCGAGAGCGAGTTCGACGAGGATCCCGGCTTTCCGCGGCGCGGGGTGACGGCGCTACGCGACCGACTCGGCTGGGATCACTGACACCGACAGCGGCGCCTCGTAGCCCTCCGGTACGGGGTAGGCGGCGGCGGCCCCGTTACCTCGAACAGCGGATCGTCGCGCACCGCCTCAAGGAACCGCGCCAGGTTGTCCAGGTCCCACACCGCGACCCGTGGGCGCCCGCCGGTCTCCCGCCACACCGCCTCATGCTCGTCATCCCAGACCACAGCGTGCGGGCGTGCCCCGTTCGGCAGCCGTCCGGGCAGGGTTGTGGCCGACAATGCCCTGCCGTCGCGCCTCCGACAGCGCGCTGCGCAGCACTGCCCGGATCCGGCTCACGGGGCTTGATGGCATGAAGGATCGGAGCCTCGCTCCTCGTGGTCCCGGGCGGGATGCTCGGGGTGCTCACGTCTCACGACGAAGGAGAATCTCAATGATCGTGTCAAGCCGTCTGCGTGATCGGCGGGGCGGGGGTGAAGAGCCTCTTGTCACGCAGCATCGCCCAGAGCACGTCGACTCGGCGCCGGGCCAGCGCGAGCAGTGCTTGGGTGTGCAGCAGTCCTTCAGCCCGTTTCTTGAGTAGTCCCGGGAGGGGCCGGGTCGCATCATGGCGGTCTGGCGGCCAGGTAGAAGATGTGCCGCAGCCGCCGGTTGTAGCGCTTGGGCCGGTGGTAGTTGCCGGTGCGACGGCCGAGTCGCGGGCGACCGGGGCCAGGCCCGCATGCGCGGCCAAGCGGCCGGCGTCTTTGTATCCGGCCAGGTCACCGACGATGGCAACGAATTCCGCCCCTAGAATGGGGCCCATGCCGGGCAGGGACTCGATGATCTCGGCGCGGTCGTCGGCGCGGAAGGTCTCGCGGATCTCCCGGTCGTTGTCCTTGATCCGTTCGTCCAGGGCCAGAAGTTGGTGGGCCAGGTCGCGCAACAGCTTGGCGGCCCGCTTCTCTGCGGGCAGTGCGGTCATCTGGGACTGCGCGGCCTCAACGGCCCTGGTAGCGACCTCGCCGGCGTTGCGGACCTTACGGCGTTGCAGCCAGGTCGTCAGCCGCGCGACGCCGATGCGCCGCAGAGCGGCCGGGGTGTCTGGTACTCGGTCAGCATGACCAGCGGACCCTTGGCGGCCGAGTAGTCGAAGGCCCGTTCCAGGGCCGGGCAGATGCCCAACAGCAGGTCGCGGAGCCGGTTGATCAGCCTCACGCGGTCGGCGATCAGATCGGCCCGGTAGGTGGTGAGCACCTAGAGCGTGGAGACCAGCTCGGGGGGTGTGCGCAGCGGGGCGAAGTCCCGCCGCTCCGGGCCTGATCGGCGATGACCTTCGCGTCCTTGGCATCGGTCTTGCCTTCGCCTCGGTAGGCGCCGGACATGCGGTTGACCGTGCGGCCGGGCACATAGACGACCTGCTGGCCGTGAGCGACCAGGAGTGTCGGGGTACGGGTTTCAGTGCAGAGCCAGGTACGCCAGGCGTACAACAGGCCGGGTTATTATGCCGCCTCGATTGTCGACGTAGTGGCTCCTTCCGCTCCTCACGCTGCGTCACCAGTGGAGTCTGGTCGGCGCTCGGATCGCGGCTACCGGACGTCTGGGAGCGCTCCGGGCCGTGCGACGACCCGGTAGGTTTGCCCGCATGTCGCCGATCCAGACGGACCTGCTACCCGATACCCGACGTGCGCTGGTCCACCGGCTGGCCACTGGTCAGGTACAGGCGCGCACCTTCGGTCGTCGCCGCCGTGGTGCGCGGTGGCCATCCTGTGTGGATGGACGGGTGGGGAAGCGTGGACGGTAGCGTGCCGGACGGCGACATCCAGTACCGGATCGGCTCGATCACCAAGACGTTCGTGGCGATGCTGGTGCTGCGCCTGCGCGACGAGGGGCGACTCGCCCTTACCGACCCGCTGGCCGAGCACCTGCCCGGCACGGTGGCGGGCCAAGCCACGGTCGGTGCCCTGCTGGCGCACACCGCCGGACTGGTCGCTGAGGCGCCCGGCCCGTGGTGGGAACGAACCCCGGGAGCGCTGCGACCCGGCCTGGCCGACGTGCTCGGCAGCGATGTGCAGGTGCATCCGGCCGGACAGCGCCACCACTACTCAATCCCGGTTACGCGCTGCTCGGCGCGCTAGTGGAGCGAATTCGCGGCGAGGCGTGGGGCGAGGTGTTGCGGCGCGAGGTGTTGGAGCCGCTCGGGATGACCCGTACCACCTTGCTGCCGGTCGCGCCGCACGCCACGGGCTGGGCGGTGCATCCCTGGGCCGATGTGCTGCTGGCGGAGCCGGCCGTGGACACCGGCCTGATGGCGCCCGCCGGGCAGCTGTGGTCGACCGCGACGGACCTGGCCAGGTTCGCCGCGTTCCTCATTGACGGCGATGAGCGGGTGCTGCATCCGGACACCGTCGCGGAGATGCGCGCCCCGGCGAGTCCACCGGAAGCGAAGGGCTGGGACAGCGGGTACGGGCTCGGCATGCAGCTGCTGCGCCGGGATGGTCGGCTGTTGGCGGGCCACACGGGCTCGATGCCGGGCTTTGTCGCCACCGTGTGGGTCAGCACCGATGACGGTCTGGGCGCGGTCGTGATGGGTAACGTGACCGCCGGCCTCGCCGCCGGCGCTCTCGCCGCTGATCTGCTGCAGACGGTCGCCGAGCGGGAGCCGCGGATCCCGGCGCCGTGGCGCCCGCTACCCGCGCTCGACCCGCAGCTACTAGACCTCGCCGGCCTGTGGTATCGGGGGCCGGCCCCCTACGTGCTGCGCCCGCTGGCCGATGGCTTCATGGAGTTGGTCCCGCTGTCTGCGGGCGGGCGCGGCACCCGGCTGCGCCCCACCGGCGACGGCGGGTGGAAGGGGATCAACGGCTACTTCGCCGGCGAGCGAATGCGGGTGCAACTCGACGCCGCGGGCGCGGTAAGCCACCTTGATCTCGGCACCTTCGTCTTCACACGGCAGCCCTACGGCCCGGCGGCGCTGGTGCCCGGCGATGTTAGCTGAGCGCGTAGGCGTCGGGCATAAAGCCGGTAGGCCGCCCGCAGCAAGGGCTGCATCATGATCCGATCCAACCACCCCGCCCGGGTCGTCGCTGCCCTACCGTCCCTCAGCGGGTGGGCCAGCGAGACGATCGTGCGAATCAGTCGCGACATCACCGCGAGAAGCATCGCTCCGTGGCTGCTCCGCGCAATGGCCCTCGACAAGTGCCACGAGAACCTCCATTAGCGGTGACAGATGGAAGATCAGCTAGGGTTTGCGGGCGACGCCGGCCCAGTAGTAGGCGGCGTGCGGGTCGGCGGGTTTGCCGTCGGCGGGTTGCCATTCCATCACCGGCACGATTCCCGGTTCGACCAGTTCCCAGCCGTCGAAGAACCGGGCTACTTGGTCGCGGGTGCGGGGTACGAGGGTCATGCCGCTGTTAACGGCGGCGGCGACGGCTGCGGACATGGCGTCGGGGTTGAAGTCGCCGGTCGGGTGGGTGATCGCCACGTAGCTGCCGGGTGGCAGGGCGTCCATCAGCACGCGTGCCTTGTGCCACGGGTCGTCGGTGTCGCGGAGCAGCATCAGGATCGCGATCATCGTCAGCGCGACCGGCTGGTCGAGATCGAGTGTTTCGCGCAGTGTCCGGTGGTTGAGGATCATCTCCGGCTCGCGCAGGTCGGCGTGGATGTACTCGCTTCGTCCCTGCTCGGTGCTGACCATCAGGGCCCGGGCGTGGGTTAACACGATGGGGTCGTTGTCGACGTAGACCACTCGGGTGTCGGGGGCGATCTGCTGGGCGATCTCGTGCAGGTTGGGCCTGGTCGGGATGCCGGTGCCGATGTCGAGGAACTGCCGCACACCGGCCTGGCCGACCAGGTAGCGGGCCACGCGGTGCACGAAGTAGCGGTTCTCGGCGGCCATGGACCGGATCGTCGGGATCGCCGCCACGAGGGCTTCAGCGACGGCGCGGTCGGCGGCGAAGTTGTCCTTGCCGCCGAGCCAGTAGTCGTAGATCCGCGCCGAGTGCGGCGCGCTGATGTCGATCCTGGGCGGCGCTGTCTGCCGCTGATCTGCCACAGCCTCGTCACCGTGCCGCACGGACACCTCCTACAAAGGACAGTCGTTGGGCGAGCGGCGCTCAGCCTAGCCCGACACGGACACCGGCCGCATTCCCCCGCGGCTGTCGAGGGCAACCTCCGGCGGGCATTCGACCGCAACGTCAATCCCCTCGACCGCGTTATGCGGCCCGGGCTTCCAGGGCGTCGGCCGTTGTTCGCTCCCCAGTCGATGGGTGGGCGCCAGTCGCAGACGGAGTGCCGGCGGCGCCGTTTGTTGAAGTCGGTGATCCAGGCGGCGGTCTTGGCCACCGACCACCGCCCGGGCCCAGTTGCAGAGAGGCGGGCCTCGGTGCGGGTGCGGAAACTGGCGGTGGTGGGCGTACTCGACCTTGATGGTGGAGAAGGTGGCCTCGGCGACGGCGTTGACGAGGCACGGTCCGACTCGGCCCATCGCCTGGCGTGCCTGGCAGCGGGCGCAGGCGCGGGCGAAGTCGGCCGAGGTGCACTCGTTTTTGCTGCCGCGGTCGCTGTGGAACGTCACGTCGGCGACGTCGCTGCGGTGGCGGCGGCGCCACCGGCCCAGCGCCGAACATCAACGGCCATGGTCAACGCCGCCACGACCAGGCCGGCGTGATAGCGCTCGCCTATTGCGGCGGCTCATCGCCGTGGGGTTTCGCCGCGCTCTCGCGGGTGGCCGCAGGCGGGTGGAACCTGGAGGGGGGCCCGAGGGGGGTGTGGTCCCGCCTGCCTGCGGCGGGGCCGCGCGGCGACACGGCTCCACTGAAGGGGCGTCACGGCTGCGGGATCTGTTACGCCACAGGGCCGCGGTCTGAGCGGGTCACGTCCGCGCCGGCGGCATGGGGGACGACGGTCGCGGACTCGTCTCTGCAGCCGCCGGGGCGTTTGTCAGCGAAGCGGCGTGCGCCATCGAGGGACGGGGCTCGGGGACCGGCAGGCTGAGGGCCACACGGGCGCCCGTTCGTGGAGTTCGGCCGACTGCTCTCGCTCAAACGCCCCAGCCGCTGCGCGAGGGGTGGCTTTCATTCGCCATCGTGGCCTTGTCGACGTTCCATCATGCCGGATCGGCAGGTCGTTGCCGGCGGGCAAGTTTTCCCTGGTCACGGCTTGGGTAGCGGTGGACCGCGTCAGGTGGCGCCGGTCGGCGGAAGGGGATCACGGCCGTGAGTGAGCTGACCGCGCACCTGGACCTTCCGGTGGGTCCTGACGCCCTGGCCGCAGCCCGGGAGGCGGTTAAGCCTCGATCCGTGGATCGGACCGGTGTGTGACGCTGTCGAAGACGGCGTGGAAATGACGAGAGTGCCCTCTGGGCTGCGATGATCGGGTTTCTCTAGGACCCAGATCGGTGCGGCTCGGAAGGACACTCTCGGTGCAAGGATCTCATGCCTTTCAGGCGGATGGCGCGGTGTTCGACGAGGACAACCTCGTGTCGCACGCGGGCTTGGTCCCGGTGCTGGAACTGGCCGAACAGGCCGGGTTGTCACAGCTGCTGGATCAACATGTCCGGTTCGTCGATGAGCGGGTGAAGTCCGGGGCGGCGAACCCGACACCGAAGCTGACCTCGATCATCGCGGGGATGGCCGCCGGCGCGGACAGCATCGACGACCTGGACGTCATCCGCTCCGGTGGGATGAAGCAGGTGTTCGGCGGGGTCTACGCATCCGCGACGCTGGGGATCCTCTTGCGGGAGTTCACCCACGGCCATACCCGGCAGCTGTCAGCGGTACTGCGCCGGGCTTCCTGGCGATGGTGAAGATCGCCCTCGGCCGCGCCGACCCCTCGCCACCTCACTCGACCGACCGGCCCGAGCGTGGACCGGCGCCGACCGTCGCCGCGCAGGTCCCGGACCCCCGCCGGCCGGTCCCCGTCACCGCAGCCGCGGTCCCGGGCTCCACCACTGCGGTCCCCGCCGTCACGGACCAACCGTCGGCGGTCCCGGACCGCCAAGGCACAGAGACTTCGACCGACGAGGGCGGTCCGGAGATTACCGCGTTGGTCCCAGCCGCCCGGACCGCCGCCCGCACCCTCACCGCCGAAGGGACACCGCTGTCCCGCAAGGCCCTCGCCCAACAGCTCCGCGCGGACGGGCACCAGTTGTCCAACGCCACCGCCTCCGCGCTCGTGCGCGTCCTACGCGCCGAGACCGCCCCGCCCACACCCGATCTGTCACCGCGGGAGGCCGCGGGACAGATCCCCGACCCAAGGCTTCTGTCAGACCGCGCCGCCGCTGTCGGGCCAGTCTCCGCCTCTACCAGGAGCCCCGCGCGCTGACAGCACCTGACCAGGCCTGTCAGCGCGTTCCCGCCGGCCGTCCGCCACCTCGCAGCAGCCGGTGTACCCACCGCACACCCACCCACCTCTTCGACCTTGGAGCAACAACGATGATGTCGCAGTACAGCGATCACCAGCGTCGCCTGTCCCCCCACCGGCGAGACTCACACGCACTCTCACCGCATCCTCACCCTGGACCCGGCGCGGCCGGCCGTGTCGGAGTCAGGGTCGATCTCCGTTTTACCGTCCGTCTTGATCCTGACCCCCACAACGACCCCCCACGACCGCTCACAGCCCAGGTCAGGGCCGCTGTCAGCGGTTCGAGACCGCTCCAGACAGACCCTCGAGTCTCGGGTCTCCCCCCAGGGGCTGCCCATGCGTAAACACACACCGGCTGCGGATCCGCTGCTGCGGCTGCAGGCCAGCATCACCGCCCGCGACGATCGGCTCCTCGGCTGGCTCTACGACCACGGGGTGCTCACCACCGACCAGATCGCCGCCGCCCTGTTCCCGTCGCTGGACTTCACCCAACGCCGGCTGCGCCGCCTCACCCTGCTGCGGGCGGTGGACCGGTTCCGGCCCAACAAGGCCGACGGAGGCTCCTACCCGTACCACTACGTCCTGGACCAGCTCGGCTACGACCACGTCCACGCCCAACGCGGGCTTCCACGAGGCCGCCGGGACCAGGCCCGCCGCCGCAAACAGTCGCTGACCTCCCGGCCGGACCTGCCGCACCTGCTCGGCGGCAACCAGGTCTTCATCGACCTCGCCGCCCACGCCCGCACCCACCCCGACACCGAGCTGGTCCGCTGGCAGCCCGCGTCGGCCTACCACGAACCCGGCACCCTGTACCGCGAAGGCGGCGACCCCCAGATCATCATCGCCGGCGCTACCGGCTTCCCCCGCCCGGACGGCGCCGGGGTGTGGACCGAGCGCGGACGGTCCGTGCCGTTCTTCCTCGAGTACGACACCAGCGGCGAAAACCTGCAGGTCCTCATCGACAAGGTCATCAAGTACGAACGGCTGTACACGATGAGCACCTGGGCCTGGCCGGTACTGTTCCACCTACCCTCGGCCCGCCGGGAGGCGAACCTGCACGACCGGATCGCCGGCATCGGCCTGGAGACGGTCGTCGCCACCACCACCGCCGAACTGCGCGCCGCCCTCGCCGCCAGCCCCGCCGAGCAGGTCTGGCAACTGCCCGGCCGCGGCGGCCGTCACCGCCTCATCGACCTGCCCTACACCGACACCCGCCACGACAACGAGTTCCCCACCCATGACCAGCCCGCCCCGGATGAGCGGGC
>NZ_QGSW01000385.1:0-22544 GCF_003176715.1 Micromonospora sp. S4605 | reverse complement strand
GTCAGGGGGGAGTCGGGGAGGTCGGTGTCATCGAGGGTGCGCAGGCGGGTGAGGCCGCGCACCGACGAGGTGAACCAGACGCCGTCGGCGGTGGCCAGCTCGGCCGGGGTGGCCAGCCGCTCGGCCGCCGCCAGACCCAGCTCGTGGGCGTGCCCGAGCAGCCAGGCGGCGGTGGTACCGGGCAGGATGCCGGTGTCGGCGGCGGGGACCGTGCAGAGCGTGTCGCCGGCCAGCCAGACCACGTTGGCGGTGGGCCCCTCCAGGGCGTACCCGTCGCTGGAGACCCAGAGCACGTCGTCCACGCCGGCCCGCCGCGCCCAGCGGCGGGCCGCGGTGCTCACCGCGTACGACGTCGACTTGATCCCGGCGGGCAGCCAGTCCAGGCCGGTCCGGGCCACCGCCGGCACGCCGAGCGGCAGCGTCGCCACGCTGATCCCGTCCCGGCGGGCGGCCTTGGCCGCGGCCGGCACCTCGGCCAGCGTGGCGTAGACGGTCGGCGGCCCGCCGTCCTCCGGGCCCCGGGTGCAGACCAGCCGCAGCGCGCCCTCTACCTCGGCGGGCCAGCCGGCGCAGATGGCGTCCAGCAGCTCGACCAGCGCTTCGGCGGGTGGCAGGGTCAGCTCCACGGCCGCCGCGGCGCAGGCCATCCGGGCCAGGTGCTCGTCGCGCAGCCAGGGCCGGCCGCCCCGCAGGTGCATCGTCTCGAAGAGCCCGTCGCCGCGCAGCACGCCCAGGTCGTCACCGCGCAGCACCGGCTCCCCGGCCGGCACGAGTCCCCGCCCGAGCACCGCGATCCTCGACGCCATGACCGCCGAGCGTAACCGCCTGCCCGCCGGGCCGGGGGTCGGCGCGATTACCGAACTATGATCGGACGGTGTCCGAATCCTCCCTCGCGGAACTGCTCCGGGCCCGTGGGCTGCGGCTGACGGCGCAGCGGCAGCTGGTCCTCCAGGCGGTGCTGGACCTGGGGCACGCCACCCCGGAACAGGTGCACAACGCGGTCCGGGAGGTGGCGGCCGGGGTCAACATCACCACCATCTACCGCACGCTGGAGCTGCTGGAACGGCTCGGCCTGGTGACGCACACCCATCTCTCGCACGGCTCGCCGACCTACCACGCGGCCGGCGAGGACCAGCACGTCCACCTGGTCTGCCGGGAGTGCGGCGCGATCGACGAGATCGACCCCGAGCTGCTCCGCCCGCTGGCCGACCAGTTGGCGAGCCAGCGTGGGTTCGGCGTGGACATCGGGCACGTGTCACTCTTCGGCGTCTGCGGCCGCTGTCAGAACGGGGACCAGGAATGATCGACATCGCGGGAGCGGTGGCCGTCGAGAGCATCGACGAGGCCAGCCGGGACCAGCCCGAGCCGGCGCACGCCGCGGCGGGCGTGCGCGGGGTGGCCGCGCACTACGGCGACCCGATGCGGGAGCAGCGGACGCTGGACACCGCGGTCGGCCTGGTCGACCGCTCGCACCGGGGGGTCGTCGCGGTGCCGGGCGAGGAACGGATCGGCTGGCTGCACACCCTCACCACCCAGCACCTGGCGCAGTTGACCCCCTACCAGGGCACCGAGTTGCTGGTGCTCTCCCCGCACGGGCACGTCGAGCAGCACGCCATGGTCACCGAGGACGGCGAGACCACCTGGTTGGACACCGAGCCGGGGGCCACCGAGGGGCTGCTGTCGTACCTGGAGAAGATGCGGTTCTTCAGCCGGGTCGAGCCGCGCGACGCGACTGTCGACCACGCGCTGCTCTCGCTGGTGGGGCCGGAGGCGCCCGCCGCCCTGGCCACGCTCGGCGTGACCGGGCTGGCCGAGCCCGACGTGGTCGCGGTGCCGGGTCCGAAGTTCCGTTCCGGCACCCTGCCGCCCCGCCCCACCGCGCTGTACGACGTCCGGCCGCTGCCGGTCGGCGGGTGGGCCCGGCGCGGCCCGCTCGGGGTGGACCTGCTGGTCCCCCGGGCCGCCATGGAGCAGGTGGTCGCGGAACTGCGCGGCGCGGGGGTGCCACCGGTCGGCCTCTGGGCGTACGAGGCGATCCGGGTGGCCGCCCGGCGGGCCCGGGTCGGGGTGGACACCGACCACCGGACCATCCCGGCCGAGGTGGATCTGATCGGCCCGGCCGTACACCTGGAGAAGGGCTGCTACCGGGGCCAGGAGACGGTGGCCCGGGTGCACAACCTGGGCCGGCCGCCGCGCCGGCTCGTCCTGCTGCACCTGGACGGGGTGACCACCGATCAGCCGCCGGCCGCCGGTACGCCGGTGAGCCTGGACGGCCGGACGGTGGGCTTCGTCGGCACCGCCGTGCATCACCACGAGCTGGGCCAGGTGGCCCTCGCGGTGCTCAAGCGGAACGTCCCGGACGACGCCCGGCTGCTGATCGGGGAGACCGCTGCCGCGATCGATCCGGTCCAGGGCGCCTGACGGCGAAAAGATCTCTCGTTGGCGACGTCAGCGCCGGAAAAGTTCCGGTCGACTGGCCTCGGGGCCGGGGTCTAGGATCCCGGCATGACGACAGGGACGTTGATCACGGTTGCCCCCACCGGTGCGGAGTCGGCGAAGGCGGAGGTGCCGGCGCTGCCGGTGACCCTCGACGAGTTGCTGCTGACCGCCAAGGAGTGCGAGGCGCTCGGCGCCGCCGTGATCCACGTCCACATCCGCGACGACGAGGCGAAGCCCACCCTGGACCAGGGCCGGCTGCGGGAGACGGTGGCGGCGCTGCGGGAGAGCACCGACCTGGTGGTGCAGCTCTCCTCGGGTGGCGCGGTGACCGACCCGGAGGCCGACCGGCTCGCCGTCCTCGACGCCGGCCCCGACATGGCCTCCTGCACCATGGGCACCGTCAACTTCGGCGACGACGTCTTCCTCAACCGTTGGGAGTTCATCGTCGACCTGCACACCCGGATGCAGGAGCGGGGCGTCGTGCCCGAGTACGAGATCTTCGACCTCGGCCACCTGACCGCCCTGCAACGCCTGCTCGGCAAGTACGGCCTGCCGGCCGGCGGGCACGTGCACGTCGACTTCGTGATGGGCGTGCCGGGCGGTATGCCGGGCACCACCGAGGCGCTGGTCGCCTGCCGCCAGGCGCTGCGCGACCTGCCCGAGGGCACCACCTTCTCGGCCACCGGCATCGGC
Organism: Micromonospora sp. S4605; assembly: GCF_003176715.1. Lineage (NCBI taxonomy): Bacteria > Bacillati > Actinomycetota > Actinomycetes > Micromonosporales > Micromonosporaceae > Micromonospora > Micromonospora sp. S4605. The sequence goes on along the minus strand of NZ_QGSW01000385.1, from coordinate 19,412 downwards.
CGCACCACCATCCCGGTGATGCTGGCCTCGCTGTCCACCGGCGGGCACCTGCGGGTCGGCATGGAGGACACGGTCACGTACGCCAAGGGCAGCCCGGTGGAGTCCAACATGCAGCTCGTCGCCCGGGCCGTCGGCTTCGCCCAGCTCGCCCAGCGCCCGCCGCTGACCACCGCGCAGGCCCGCGACCTGCTCGGCGTGCCGGCCGCCCGCCGGTAAGCGGCGAGCTCGCCGACGCTCCTGTACACAGAACTGCGGACGACCTGGTCACCCCGGCGCCCGCGGTCGCCCGATCGTCGGTACCGTCCACCCTGTGGGAAAGACGTACGAGGGCGGCGCGCCGCTCGCTGAGGTGGTCCGGTCCGGTTTCGTGGAGGGCGTGCACCGCGGTTCCGTGGTGGTGCTCGACGCGACCGGGGCGACGGTGGCCGGTGCCGGGGACGTGACCTCGCCGGTCTTTCCCCGCTCGGCGAACAAGCCGATGCAGGCGGTCGGGATGCTCCGCGCCGGCCTGCCGCTGACCGACCCGGCCGACCTGGCACTGGTCTCGGCGAGCCACGCCGGCGAGGAGTTCCACCTGGCCCGGGTCGGCGCGCTGCTGGCCCGGGCCGGCCTGGCCGAGTCGGCGCTGCACTGCCCGCCGGACCTGCCGGTCGGCGAGGCCGCCCGGGCCGCCGTGCTGCGCGCCGGTGGGGGCCCCAGCCGGATCCAGATGAACTGCTCCGGCAAGCACAGCGGGATGCTGCTGACCTGCGGCGCCGCCGGTTGGGCGCGGGACGGGTACTGGCGCCCCGAGCACCCGTTGCAGCAGCGGCTGCGGGACGCCATCGAGGAGTTCACCGGCGAGCGGGCGGCGGCGGTCGGGGTGGACGGCTGCGGCGCCCCGGTGCTCGCCGTCTCGCTGACCGGGCTGGCCGGGGCGTACCTGCGGCTGGTCTCGGCGGAGCCCGGCTCGGTGCCCCGGACGGTGGCCGACGCGATGCGCGCCCACCCGGAACTGGTCGGCGGCACCGAGGCGGACGACACCCGGCTGATGCGCGGGATCCCCGGCCTGCTGGCGAAGGTGGGCGCCGAAGGGGTGATCGCGGCGGCGCTGCCCGGCGTCGGGGCGGTCGCCGTGAAGATCGACGACGGCGCGGGCCGGGCTCGGATGCCGGTGCTGGTCTCCGCGCTGCGCCGGCTCGGCGTGGCCGCGCCGGTGCTGACGGAGTACGCCGAGCTGCCGCTCTTCGGCGGCGGCGTCCCGGTCGGGGCGGTCCGCCCGGTCTGGTGAGCCCGGGCGGCGGGCCGGTCCGACCCGGCACAGGTCGCCGGGTCGGCACAGGTCGGCGGAGCCGGCGGCTCAGCGGAGGAAGTCGAGCAGAGCGGCGTTGACCGGCTCCGGGCGTTCCAGCGGGAGCAGGTGGGCGGCGTCCGGCACGTCGGGCAGGCGTACCGCGTTTGGTGCCTCGGCGGCGATCCGGTCGGCGAGGCGGCTGATGTCCGGCACGTCGGCCGCGCCGGCGGTGACCAGGACGGGCATCCGCAGCTCGCCGAGGCGGTTGATCGCCGGCGGGTCCAGCTCGGCCACGTCCACCGCGCTGAGCGCCTGCTCGGCGGCGAGGGCCCGCTGGTCCATCTCCCGGGCGAAGGCGAGCAGCTCCGGGTCGACCTGCTCCGGGCGACGCCCGGGGCCGACCACCCAGAACCGCACCTCGGCGGCGGCGCTGGCCGCGAAGTCCTCCTGGTCGACCTCGCCCACCAGCTGGTCCCAGATCTCGTTGGCCTGCTCGGACCATTCGTGGCCGGGAACCGCGCTGCCGAACAGGGCGAGCGCCGTGACCCGCTCCGGGTGGGCCAGCGCGGTGTCGACCGCCACCGCCCCGCCGAACGAGCAGCCGACCAGGGCGGCCTGCGGCACGCGGAGCGCGTCCAGCAGCCCGACCACGTCGTCGTGGTGGGCGAACGGGGCGGGCGGCAGCTCGGAGTCGCCGTAGCCGCGCAGGTCGAGCGCGATCACCCGGTGTCGTACGGCCAGCACGCCGACCTGCTCGCGCCACATCCGCCGGTCGGCGATCCCGGCGTGCAGCAGCACCACCGGCGTACCACTGCCCACCTCGTCGTACGCCAGTTGGGCGCCGTTCACCTCGATCTTGGTCACCGGAGGACCGTACGCAGGGGGCGGTCCGGACGCAACCGCCTACTGAGACCTTGCTAACTCCGGTTAGCACTATGCTTGCAGGAGTTAGCAGGGCGGGCTAGCGTCGGGGTATGGCCACACCCAAGGACCTTCCCGACGTCGGCGGGTTCATTCGCGACCTGCGCCGCAACGCGAAGATCTCGCTCCGGCAGCTCGCCGAGCAGGCGGGGGTCAGCAACCCGTACCTCAGCCAGATCGAGCGCGGCCTGCGCAAGCCCAGCGCCGAGGTGCTCCAGCAGCTGGCCAGCGCGCTGCGGGTCTCCACTCCCGCGATGTACCTGCGGGCCGGGCTGCTCGACGACAAGGAGGGTCAGGGGGTGCTCGCGGCCATCGCCGTCGACCCCGACCTGACCATGGCGCAGAAGCAGTCGCTCAGCCAGATCTACGAGACGTTCCGCCGGGAGAACGCGCGGCTCGCCGAGGCGACGGCCGCGGCGGAGACCGCGCAGCAGCCCCCGGCGGCGGAGCCCACCGAGGCACCGCGGCCGTCCGCACCCGGGTCCGCCGAGGAGGCGCCCGCCCTGGTCAACCCGACCGTCACCGGTCCCACCACCGAAGCGGGCACGCCGACCGAGGCCGTGCTCGAGTCGGTCGCCGTCACCGAGGCCGGCGCCGCTCCCGCACCGACCCCTGCGAAGAAGGCCGCCGAGGCGGCCGAAGAGGAGAAGTCATGACCCAGCCGAAGACCAACCGCATCCCGGCTCCGATCTACGCCGCCGCCGGCGCCGGCGAGCTGGCCCTCCAGCAGCTGCGCAAGCTCCCCACCGTGGTCAGCGACCTCGGCACCAAGGTCGTCGCCGACCTCGGCGGCAAGGCCGTCGTCACCGGCTTCGAGCTGCGCCAGAAGGCCAACGAGACGCTGCGCACGGCGAACCAGACCGCCGGCAACCTGCGCGAGAAGGCCCCGGCCGACCTGCACAAGCTGCGCGAGGCGGCCGACCTGAACAAGCTGCGCGAGGTCGCCGACCTGAACAAGCTCCGCGAGGTCGCCGACCTCGACCGGCTGCGCGAGGTGGCCACCCGCAACGCCGCCGTCGTGGTGGCCGGCGCCCAGGCCGCCCAGGAGCGGGCGCTCGCCGCGTACGGCGCGCTGGTCGCTCGGGGTGAGCGGGTGGTCGGCGCCGGCGTGCTGGAGGCTGCCGACACGGTGAACGCCGACATCGAGGCGACCGAGGCCACCGCGCCGGCCGCCCCCGCGAAGCCGGCGGAACCGGTCGCCGAGGTGCCCACCCCGGCCGAGGTCGCCGAGGTCGTCGAGGCCAAGCCGGCCGCCGCGAAGAAGGCCACCACCCGGGCCCGCAAGACCACTGCCAAGGCGGTGAAGCCGGCCGCCACCCCGTCGGCGAAGCTGCCCCGGACCACCAAGCGGACCCGCCCGGCCGCCGAGTGATCCGCCGAGTGATCCGCTGAGCCTGGCGACCCCGGAGGCGTCCTTGTCGGACGTTTCCGGGGTCGCCGGCATAAGCTTGCCGTCATGGCCAACGCCGCGCCGCTCTTCGCCTTCGAAGTCCGCTACGTGATCGAGCTGATCCTGCTCGTCTTCGCGCTGATCATCCAGGGCGTCGCGCTGGTGCACGCCATCACCCAGCGATCCGACGCCTTCCCCGCCATCGGCACGCTGCCGAAGGGCGGCTGGATCGCCATCCTGGCGGTCTGCCTGGTGCTGACCCTGCTCGGGTTCGGCCCGATCAGCCTCTTCGGACTGATCGGCATCGCGGCCGCGCTGATCTACCTGCTCGACGTCCGGGTCGGGCTGCGCGACCTGAGCGACGGCAAAGGGTTCTGGTGAGAGGTTTCCGCTGGCCACCACCGCCGGACGGCGGGCCGCGCACCTGGGGTCCGGGGCCGGGTGGCCCGCGTACCGGGCGGCCGGCCCTGCCCGAACCGGAGACCGAGCTGGTCGCCACGCCGCACGGCGTACGGCTGGAACGGCTGGTCACCGGGGCCGGCGACCCGGTCACCGTGTTCGCCCACGGGTTGGGCAACGGCATCGCCACCACCCGGCCGTTCGGCAGCGGGGTCACCGGCCGCAAGCTCTTCTTCCAGTTCCGCGGGCACGGCCGCTCCGACGCGCCGCCCGGTCCGTGGAGCTACCTGGACCTCGCCCGTGACCTGCGGGCCGTCGCCGACCTCGGCGGGGCCACCCGGGCGTTCGGCGCGAGCCTCGGCGCGGGCGCGCTCTGCCGGCTGCTCGCCGAGAGCCCGGAGCGCTTCGACCGGCTGGTGTTCTTCCTGCCGGCGGTGCTCGACCGGCCGCGCGGCGAGGTCGCCCAGGCCCGGCTGACCGCGCTGCTCGACGCGGTGGAGAGCGGCGACGCCTCGACGGTCGCCGAGGTGGTCTCGGTGGAGCTGCCCCCGGCCGTGCGCAACACCCCGGCCGGTTGGGCGTACCTGCGCCAGCGACTGGACCAGCTGCTGCGCGACGGGCTCGCACCGGGGCTGGCCAGCCTGCCCGAGCAGGTGCCGCTGCGCGATGCCGGGGCGCTGGCCGCGGTGACCGCGCCCGCCCTGGTGATCGGGTGCGCCGGCGACGACCTGCACCCGGTGGAGGTCGCCGAGCAACTCGCGGCCGCGCTGCCGGCGGCCACCCTGCACGTGTACGACCGGCCCGGCGTGCTCTGGACCGAACGCGCCGACCTGCGAACGCGGATCTCCACCTTCCTCAACGAGTAACCTGCCCTGTCATGGGCGTCACACACCACGGACGTACGCACCGGCTGGACCTCGCCGACCCGACCCTGCGCGAGTGGCAGTGCACGGTGCTGCACGCCGACCCGGAGCAGGGCATCGTGCTCGACCGGTCGGCCTTCTACCCGGGCGGCGGCGGCCAGCCGCCGGACCACGGCGTACTGCTCTGGCAGGGGGTGCAGACCCGGATCGTCGGCACCCGCAAGGGCGACGACCTCTGGCTGATCCCGGCCGAGGGTGACCCGCTGCCGCCGGCCGGGACCACGGTCACCGGCGCGGTCGAGGACCAGCGTCGCACCCGGCTGATGCGTACCCACTCGGGGCTGCACGTGCTCTGCGGGGTGGTCTTCCGCGACTTCGGCGCGCTGGTCACCGGCGGCAACATGGAACCGGGCGAGGCCCGGATGGACTTCAACCTGCCCGAGGTGCCGCCGGACTTCAAGAGCCGGATCGAGGACCTGGTCAACGCCGAGGTGGCGGCCGACCGGGCGGTGGCCGTCCGGGTGCTGCCCCGGGCCGAGGCGCTCGCCCTGCCGGACATCATCCGCACCCAGTCCAACCTGATCCCGCCGGACGAGCAGGAGGTCCGGATCGTCGACATCGTCGGCCTGGACGTGCAGGCCGACGGCGGCACGCACGTCGCCTCGACGGCGCAGATCGGCAAGGTGCAGGTGGTCAAGGTGGAGAGCAAGGGCCGGGCCAACCGCCGGGTCCGGGTACGCCTGGCCGACTGAGCGGGTGGCTCCCGGCGCCGGGGTATCCGGCGCCGGGAGCCGCAACCGCACACCAGGTCGATGCGTTCCTCGATCGGGTAGCCGGCCCGGGCGAAGGCGGCCGCCATCGGGTGGTTGGTCTGGTCGGTGCCCGCCACGATCCGGTCCACCCCCCGCCTCGACCAGCAGGTGGGTGGTCTCGACCAGCAGGTCGTACGCGAACCCGTGGCCGCGCTGTTCGGGGAGCACGCCGAGAAAGCCGACGATCGGGTCGCCGTGGTTGCGTGCCGGCACGGTGATGCCGACCAGTTCACCCTCGGGCGTCCAGGCCAGCCGCCACCAGCCGCGCGGGCTCGGCAGCCAGCGCAGCAGGTCGAGTTCCTTCCTCGCCGCCGCGTCCGGCCCGTGCTCGGCGGCGGTGTGCCGGGTGTGCGCGTCCAGGCTGCCCTCACCCACCCGACGCAGCACGTCGAGGCTAGCGCGGGCGTAGCTCCGGCGGCAGGTGGGCGGCGCGGACGTCGAGCAGCCAGCGCTCGACAGCGGCCTCGTCGGGACGGTCCGGCAGCGGGGTGCGGATCCGGTCGAAGTCCCGTTCGGCCTCGGCCAGCAGCGCCCGCGCGTCGTCGACCTCGCCGCCGGCCACCCGCTCGCCGAACGCCCGGAACCACTCCGGGTCGGCGAGCCGGATCTCGAGTACCCCGGTGGCGTAGAGCAGCCGACCCTGGTGCACCAGCCGGGCCAGGTGCCGGGCGTGCTTCGCGGTCCGGCGGCGGGTGTCGGCCGAGAAGCTCCCGTCGCCGCGCGACCCCAGCTTGCGGAACTGGCGGCTGGCGTAGCCCAGGTAGGCGTCGCGGACCCGGGAGGCGCTGAGGAAGGCCGAGCGGATGGCGATCAGCCGCTCGCCGAACTCCGTCCGGGTCTCGTAGCAGTCGTCGGGCAGCCACATCAGCTCGGTGGCGGTCGGGTTGCCGCTCAGGCCCAGCCTCGCGTATTTGGCGGCCTCGTGCAGGGTCACGTCCGGGTCGGTGGTGACCACCGACTCGCGGGGCGGGTGCAGGCCGTGGAACGCGACAGTGGGCGCCGCGAACACGCCGATCCGGTCCACGTCCGAACCGGGCCGGGCCAGCCCGTACGCGACCGAGCCGACGATGCCGGAGAGCAGCAGGTGCATGCCGGCGAGCATGACGGACGACACCCGTCGCGCGAAACCCGACTTCGGCTGTCAGGTATTGCTGACACGCTCGACCCATGACGAAACCGCTGACAGGGAAGATCGCGCTGGTCGCCGGGGCGAGTCGGGGCGCCGGACGGCAGATCGCGGTGCAGTTGGGCGCCGCCGGAGCCACCGTCTACGCCACCGGGCGCAGCAGCCGAGCCGGCCGGTCGGAGCTGGGCCGGCCGGAGACCATCGAGGAGACCGCCGAGCTGGTCACCGCCGCCGGTGGCGAAGGCATCCCGGTCGTGGTCGACCACCTGGTTCCGGACCAGGTCCGCGACCTGGTCGCCCGGATCGACGCCGAGCAGGGCCGCCTCGACGTGCTGGTGAACGACATCTGGGGGGCAGAGTCGCTGGTCACCTGGCACAAGCCGGTCTGGGAGCAGCCGCTGGACGCCGGCTTCCGGACGCTCCGGCTGGCGATCGACACGCACATCGTCACCAGCCACCACGCCCTGCCGCTGCTGATCCGCCGCCCCGGCGGCCTGGTGGTCGAGATCGGCGACGGCACCAAGGAGTACAACGACGCGAACTACCGGCTCTCGGTCTTCTACGACCTGGCCAAGGTGTCGGTGAACCGGCTCGCCGAGAGCTGGGCGCACGAGCTGGCGCCGTACGGCTGCACCTCCGTCGCGCTCACCCCCGGCTGGCTGCGCTCCGAGCTCATGCTGGAGCACTTCGGGGTGACCGAGGAGAACTGGCGGGACGCGCTGGCCCGGGAGCCGCACTTCGCCATCTCGGAGTCGCCGGCGTTCGTCGGGCGGGCGGTCGCCGCCCTGGCTGCCGACGAGGACCGGGCCCGCTGGAACGGCAGGTCCGTCTCCAGCGGCGAACTGGCCCAGGTGTACGGCTTCACCGACCTCGACGGCAGCCGGCCGGACGCCTGGCGGTACATCGTCGAGGTGCAGGACCCGGGCAAGCCGGCGGACGTCACCGGCTACCGCTGACCGGCGGTCTCCGGAGGCTGCCCACCGGGGGCGTCGGGCGGGGAAGGCGGGGAAGGCGGCGACGTGGCGTAGCGGGCGGCGGCGCGGGCCGTCGCCTCGGCCAACCGGGCCCGCAGTTCCGGCGGTTCGAGCACCTCGACCTCCGGCCCCAGCCCGAGCAGTTGGGTGTACGCCACCACGAGGGACTCGACGGGCAGCCGGGTCATCACCCAGCCCTGCTCGTCGGGTTCCCCGGCGGCGGCCAGCGCCTCCTCGTACGCGAAGGGGGCGTCGGCGGTGTGCCGGAGCTGGCGCAGGCCGGCGGGGCTGAGCCGGACGGTCACCTCGGCCCGCAGCATGCTGCGCAGGAACGCCTCGGCCTGCTCCCGCCAGTACCCGGCCAGGTCGAACCCCTCGTCCCGGGCGAAGGTCTCCGCCCGCACCTCGACGCCGGTGACCCGGTCCACCCGGTACGTGCGGTACCCGTCGCCGACCCGGCCGACCAGGTACCAGATCCCGCTCTTGAGCACCAGCCCGTACGGCGACAGCTCCCGGGTGACCTCCCGGTCACCTCGCCGGTAGCGCAGCTCGACCACCCGGTCCCGCCAGACCGCCCCGGCCAGCTCGCCCAGCCACGGCGGCGGCCCGGTCTCCCGGAACCAGCCCGGCACGTCCAGGTGGAACCGCTGCCCGGTGCGGGCCGGCGCGTCCCGCAGCGCGGGCGGAAGCGCGGCCAGCACCTTCAGCTCGGCCGCCGCGACCGCGTCGGCGAGCCCCATGTCGCCGGCCGGGCCGGGCAGCCCGGCCAGGAAAAGCGCCTCCGCCTCGTCCCGGGTCAGCCCGGTCAACCGGGTCCGGTAGCCACCGAGCAGCCGGTAGCCGCCGGCCCGGCCCCGGTCGGCGTAGACCGGCACGCCGGCGGCGGAGAGCGCGAGCACGTCCCGGTAGACCGTCCGCTCGGAGACCTCCAGTTCCCGGGCCAGCTCCGCGGCGGTCATCGTCTCCCGCGCCTGGAGCAGCAGGACCAGGGAGATCAACCGGGATGCGCGCACCCGTCCATCCTGCCCCCGGGCGGTTCAGCGCCCGCCGGGGGTGAGCAGGCCCCGGTCGTACGCGGCGGCCACGGCGGCCGCCCGGTCGTTGACCCCGAGCTTGGCGTAGACGTGCAGCAGGTGGGTCTTGACAGTGGCCTCGCTGATGAACAGCCGGGCCGCCGCCTCCCGGTTGGAGGTGCCCCGGGCCACCAGGGTGAGCACCTCCAGCTCCCGCTGGCTCAGCGGCTCCTCGGCGGGCGCGCGCAACCGTCCCATCAGCCGGCCGGCCACGCTGGGGGAGAGCACCGCCTCGCCCCGCGCGGCGGCCCGCACCGCCCGGACCAGCTCGTCCCGGGGCGCGTCCTTGAGCAGGTAGCCGGTGGCGCCGGCCTCGATCGCCGGCAGCACGTCGGCGTCCGTGTCGTACGTGGTGAGCACCAGCACCTTGGCCGGGTTGCCGGCGCGGGCCAGCCGGCCGATCGCGGTCACCCCGTCCATCCCGGGCATCCGCAGGTCCATCAGCACCACGTCGGGGTGCAGGTGGGTGGCGAGCGCGAGCGCCTCGGCGCCGTCGCCGGCCTCGCCGACCACGTCGAAACCGGGGTCGCCGGTGAACATGCCGCGCAACCCGTCCCGCACCACCGGGTGGTCGTCGACGATCAGCAGCCGGACCGGGTTGGTCAACCGGCACCTCCGGGATGTGCGGGCACGGACGCCGAGACGGCGGTGCCGCCGCCCGGCTCACTCTCGATGGCCAGTTCGCCGCCGACCCCGGCCACCCGCTGCCGCATGGCGGTCAGCCCGTACCCGCCGTCGGGCCGGCGGGGCGCGGGCGGATCGGTGACTGCGAAGCCGACCCCGTCGTCCCGGACGTCCAGGGTGACCACGTCGCCCATGTACGACAGGGTCAGCCCGACCCGGGACGCCCTGGCGTGCCGGGCCACGTTGGCCAGCGCCTCCTGGCCGGTCCGCAGCAGGGTCACCTCGACCTCCGGGTGCAGCGGGCGGGCGTCGCCGGTGACGTTCACCTCGGCGCGCACCTCGTTGATGGTCGACCAGCGCCGGGTCAGCTCACCGAGGGCCTCGGGCAGCCGGGCGGTCTCCAGCGCCTCGGGCCGTACCGCCCGCACCGAGCGGCGTGCCTCGGTGAGGCTCTCCCGGGCCAGGGCGACAGCGGTGTCCACGTGCCGCTGCCAGTCGGCCCGCCGGTCCCGCGCCTGCCCGGCCGCCTCCAGCTGGGTGATGATGCCGGTGAGGCCCTGCGCCAGGGTGTCGTGGATCTCCCGGGCCATCCGCTGCCGCTCGTCGGTCACCCCGGCCTCCCGGGCCTGGGTGAGCAGCTGGGCGTGCAGCCCCTCGTTCTCCCGCATCGTCTCGGCCAGCCGGCGGTTCGCCTCGGCCAACTCCTCGACCAGCCGCTTGCGGTTGGCGTGCCGCCGGTCGGCGATGGTGCTGAACCAGACCATCCCACCGGCCGCGCCCAGGTTGAACAGCACCAGTACGCACCAGAGCAGCCAGTGCGACACGGAGGCCGGCAGGCCGCCGCCCTGCGCGGTGGCCGCCAGGACGGCCGAGGCGGCCACCCCGGCGAACCGCCAGTTGCCCGGCAGCAGCAACGAGTGCAGGAAGCCGGCCCAGCTGAAGAAGCCGTACCAGGGACTGATCAGCACCAGCACGGCGCTGAGCGCGAGCAGCCCGACGTAGTAGACGACCATCAGCGTGTGCCGGGTCGCCCAGCCGGGGTGCAGGCTGACGAACCAGGTGATCCAGCACGCCGCGGTCGCGGCGACCAGTAGGTGCGGGGCCAGGGGAAGGCCCAGGGGCGCCGGCGCGACGGTGGTGAGCAGTGCCCCGACGGCCAGCCCGACGTACGGGAGCACCCGGTGCAGGCGCGCCTCCCGGGTCTCCCAGGATGCCAGCCGGTCGACCTGCTCGGCGGTGCTGGTCATCGGACCCTCGCTCACTCCCAGCGGAACAGCTTCGCCGCTGCGGCGCCCGCGAGTACGGCGATGACCGCCATTATCGCCAGGTGCAGCGGTTGCGGTGCGTCGGCGGTCCAGGCATCGAGCAGTGCCTGCACACCGGGAGGCGTGTAGTCGCCGATCCGGACCAGGAAGTCCGGCAGCATGAACCGGGGAACGTAGACCCCGCCGAAGAACATGACCAGCATGAACACCGGGACCGCCACGGCCTGCGCCGCCTTGGTCGTGCGGGCCACCGCCGCCACCAGCAGCCCCAGCGCGAGCAGCGCCGCCGTGCCGAGGACGAGCGCCAGCGCGAATCCGAGCGGATGCCGGGGCAGCGGCACGTCGAAGGCCAGCCGGCCGACCACGATCAGCAGTACGGCACTGATCACGATGGTGGCGAGCGAGATGACCAGTTGGGCGGCCAGCAGTGCGGCCGGGCTGGCCGGGGTGGTGGCCAACCGGCGCAGCACCCCGCGCTCCCGGTAGGTGGCCAGCACCGTGGGCAGGATGTTCACCGCCGCCATGGCGAGCGTGATCACCAGCAGCGACGGTGCGAAGTACTGGATGAAGGACAGGTCGCCGAAGTCCGGATTCGGCTCCCGCATCGCCGGGATCAGCCCGAACACCGCCAACAGCAGCAGCGGCAACGCGACGGTGATCAGCGGCGCGGCGAAGTCCCGCAGGTAGAGTCTCGTCTCGATCTTGAGGATCTGCCCGAAGGCGTGCATGTCGTTCTCTCTCACTCGGCGGGCCGGTGCCCGGTCAGCTCGACGAAGGCGTCGTCCAGGGTGGACTGCTCCAGCCGCAGGTCGGCGGCGACGATCTGGTTGCGGGCCAGCACCGAGGTCACCGCGTGCAGCACGTCACCGGTACCGGTCACCACCACCTGGCGCCCGGTGCGGTGCACGCCGGTCACCTCGGGCAGGTCGGTGAAGAGCTGGTCGTCCACCGGGGCGGACGGCCGGAACCGGACCCGCTGCTCGGGCGCCACCCGCGACACCAGGCCGGCCGGGCTGTCCAGCGCCACGACGCGCCCGCGGTCGATCACCGCCACCCGGTCGCAGAGCCGCTCGGCCTCCTCCATGAAGTGGGTGACCAGCACGATCGTCACCCCGCTGTCCCGGACCTGCTCGATGAGGGCCCAGGTGTCCCGTCGCGCCTGCGGGTCCAGCCCGGTGGTCAGTTCGTCCAGGATGGCGATCTCGGGATTGCCGACCAGCGCGAGCGCGATGGACAGCCGCTGCTTCTGACCGCCGGAGAGCTTCTTGTACGCGGTCTTCCGCTTGTCGCCCAGACCCAGCTTGTCGATCAGCTCGGCCGGGTCGGCCGGGTCGCGGTAGAACGAGGCGTACAGCTCCAGCGCCTCGCCGACCCGCAGTTGGTCGGGCAGCTGGCTCTCCTGGAGCTGCACCCCGACCCGCTCCCGGAGCTGGGTCGCCTCGCGGCGGGGATCGAGCCCGAGGACCGACACCCCGCCGGAGTCGGGGACGCGCAGTCCGGCGACACACTCCACCGTGGTGGTCTTGCCGGCGCCGTTCGGGCCGAGGATCCCGAAGATCTCCCCGGCCTCGACCGCGAACGACACGTCGTCCACGGCCACCAGCTCGCCGTACCGCTTGTGCAGGTTGGTCACCTCGATGACCGGCATCGCGCCGCCTTCCGCCGTCTGCTGTCCGTACGTCGAGGATGGCCGCGCGGACGCGGCGGCGGATCGACCACGCGGCGATCTTGGAGGACGGCCTCGGTCGACCCCGGCGATCCACCAACCGGTTGATGCGCGGGCGGCCACTAGGCTTCCCGTCGTGAACGCACCCCGTCTCGCCGCGCCCGTCACCGGCGCCGCCCGCCGGTTCTTCACCGGCGTCGGGCTGCTGCTGCGTGGGCTCGCCCTCTACGTCCGCAGCCCCGGCCTGATGCTGCTCGGCATCGTGCCGGCACTGATCTCCGGTGCGCTGTTCGTCGCCGCGTTCGTCGCCCTGGCGTTCTTCGTGGACGACCTGGCCGAGCTGGTCACCCCGTTCGCCGACGACTGGTCGGCGACCCCGCGCAACCTGGTCCGGGTGGTCGCGGCGCTGGCCTTCCTCGGGCTGGGCGGCCTGCTCGGGGTACTCACCTTCACCGCTGTCACGCTGGTGATCGGCGACCCGTTCTACGAGAAGATCTCGGAACGGGTGGAGGAGCGGCTCGGCGGCACGCCGGGCGCGGTCGAGGTGCCGTTCTGGTCGTCGCTGGCCCGCAGCCTGGCCGACTCCGCCCGGCTGGTGGCCCTGTCGGTGCTGTTCGGCATACCGCTCTTCGCGGCCGGTTTCATCCCGGTGGTCGGGCAGACGGTGATCCCGGTGATCGGCGCGGCGGTGGGCGGCTGGCTGCTCGCGCTGGAACTGGTCGGCGCGCCCTTCTACCGGCGCGGGATGCGACTGCCGGACCGCCGGTCGGTCCTCAAGGCGGACCGGCCCACCGCGTTGGGCTTCGGGGTGGCGGTGTTCGTCTGCTTCCTGATCCCGCTCGGCGCGGTGCTCGTCATGCCGGCCGCGGTCGCCGGCGCCACGCTGCTGGCCCGCCGGTCGCTCGGCCAGTCCATCGAGGAGGGCTGACATGCGGGTCGTCCTGGTCGAGGGGGACATCACCGCGCAGCAGGTGGACGTGATCGTCAACGCGGCGAACTCGTCGCTGCTCGGCGGCGGGGGCGTGGACGGCGCGATCCACCGGCGCGGCGGCCCGGCCATCCTGGCCGAGTGCCGGGCGCTGCGCGCCGCCCGCTACGAGCGTGGGTTGCCGACCGGCCAGGCCGTGGCGACCACCGCCGGCGACCTGCCGGCCCGCTGGGTGGTGCACACCGTCGGGCCGGTCTGGTCGGCCACCGAGGACCGGTCGGCGCTGCTGCGCGACTGCTACGCCAACAGCCTGCGGATCGCCGACGAGCTGGGTGCCCGGACGGTGGCGTTCCCGCTCGTCTCGGCCGGCGTCTACGGCTGGCCGGTCGAGGACGCGGTCGGCCACGCCCTGACCGTGCTGCGCGCCGCCACCCCGGCGAACGTCACCGAGGCGCGGCTGGTGCTCTTCGGGCCCGACACCTACCGGGTCGCCCAGCGCGTCCAGGCCGGCTGAGCCCCGCCGTAGCGCGCCCCCGCCGGTCGCAGCGCGGCCCCGCCGGTCGCAGACCCGAACCGTTTTTGCGAAGATGATTCCGGATCTGCCGGCGTTTCGCGCCGGGTTTCGCCCGTAGATCGTCGTTTCTGCTCGCATCGTCCCGTATTAGCAGTTAATACCTATTTTCACCGCCACGGGAAGAACTGCGTTTTCCGTGCCTTTCTGTCGGGAAATTGTGGTGGGACAATCCGCCCGATAAACGCCCTCATCGGGCTATTCGCCTATACATTTCCTCCGTGCCGGTAATCGACGCCGGTGACGACATGGGGGTGAGCGATGAGGGCAGCCTTCGCGCGCCGGGCCGCCGCCACGGTGGCGGTCGGCGTGCTGGTGTGGGGCGAGGCGTCGTCGGCCCTGGCCTGGACCGACCTCGACCAGAGCGCCACCCCGACCGCCGAGCCACCGGCCGCCGACGCGCCGGTCGACCGGGATGCGCAGCCGGCCGGATCGTGGGGCGGGGACGTCGTCCCGCTGGCGGCGCTCGGGCTCGGCCTGGTCGTGCTCGGCAGCGTGCTCAACGGCGCCCACCGCCAGCAGGCGGACGACTGAACAGCTTTACCCGAACGTAGCTCCGGCCTCCGCGCAGTGCGGTCGTGGGAGCCGGGCTACGGGGCCGGGGGCCTCTCCGTCGCCGGGAGGGGCCCCCGCTGCCGTACCGGGGCGGTTCCCCCGGCGACGGCGCGGGGCCGGCACGCTCGCGTGGCGGGCCGTGGCGAAGGCCGGCCGGCTCCGCACCGAACGGGTCAGGCTGCCGACCGGACGGCGGCGACCGCCTCCACCTCGACCAGTTGGTCGTCGTAGCCGAGCACGGCCACCCCGAGCAGGGTGCTCGGCGGGTCGTGGTCGCCGAAGTGGTCGCGGACCACCTCCCAGACGGTGACCAGGTCGTCCTGCCGGTTCGAGGCCACGTAGACGGTGGTCTTGACCACGTCGGCGAGCCGGGCACCGGCCGTCGCGAGGGCGGTCTCCAGGTTGGTCATCACCTGCCGCGCCTGGGCGGCGTGATCACCGGGCGCCACCGTGCGGCCGTCCGCGTCGAGCGGGCAGGCGCCGGCGGTGAAGACCAGCCGGGCGGGCGGCTCCACGGTGGCGGCGTACGCGTACTCGGCGACGTCGGAGAGGGCGGGTACGTGGATCAGGCGGGTCGGATCGGGCACCGGCCGACGCTACCGCCGGCCGCCGCACCCGCTCGACCGAAATATCCGCCGCAGCGGGCGGCTGCGCGTCCCGGTCAGGCGGACTCGCGCCGGATCAGCTCGGTCGGCAGGACCAGGGCGGTCTCGATGGTCTCGCCGGCGGCCAACCGGAGCAGCTGGCGGGTCATCTGCCGGCCGATCTCCTGGATCGGCTGCCGGACGGTGGTCAGCGGCGGCTCGGTGTAGGCGGCCGTCTCGATGTCGTCGAAACCGATCACCGCCACGTCCTCCGGCACCCGCCGCCCGGCCTCCCGCAGCGTACGCAGAGCGGCGTGCGCCATCAGGTCGGAGGCGGCGAAGACCGCGTCCAGGTCGGGGTGTTCGGCGAGCAGCTGCCGCATCGCCGCCGCCCCGGACTCCCGGGTGAAGTCGCCGTACGCCACCAGCTCGGGCAGCCCGGCCGCGGACACCGTGTCCCGGTAGCCGGAGAGCCGCTCGATCCCGGCGACCATGTCCTGCGGGCCGGCGATGGTGGCGATCCGTCGCCGGCCGATGTCGATCAGGTGCCGGATCGCGGCGGTCACCCCGCCCACCTGGTCGACGTCCACGTACGGCACGTCGGCCGCGCCGAGCGGCCGGCCGCTGCACACCACCGGGATGCCGAGCCGGGCGAGCCGGCCGGGCAGCGGGTCGGCGCCGTGCAGCGACGCGAAGAGCACCCCGTCGACGTGCCGCCCGGTGGTGTACCGCTCCACCCGGGCGTGCCCGGCCGGCGAGCCGGCCAGCATCAGCACCAACTGCTTGTCGGCCGCCTCCAGCTCCTGGCTGACCCCGAGGATGATGCCCGGGAAGACCTGGTCGTCGGAGAAGACCCGGGTGGCCGCCTCCGGCATGACCAGGGCGATCGAGTCGGTCCGCTGGGTGACCAGGCTGCGGGCGGCCAGGTTCGGCACGTACCCCAGCTCGGCCACCGCCCGGTTGACCGCCTCCCGGATCGGTTCGGCCACCGTGGTGGAGCCGTTCACCACCCGGGAGACGGTGGCCCGGGAGACCCCGGCCCGGCGGGCCACCGCTTCCAGCGTCGGCCGTTGCGCCGTCGTCATGGCCGCCATCCCCCCGCTCGTCACAGCCCGTTCCGGGAGATCACCTCCTGGTACCACCGGGCGCTGGCCTTCGGTGTGCGCCGCTGGGTCAGGTAGTCGACGTGGACGATCCCGAACCGCTTGCGGTAACCCTCCGCCCACTCGAAGTTGTCCAGCAATGACCATACGAGATAGCCGCGCAGGTCCACCCCCCGGGCGATGGCCTCGTGCGCGGCGCGCAGGTGTCCGTCGAGGTAGGCGATCCGGTCGGTGTCCATCACCCCGCCCGCGCCGCCCGGGCCGTCCACCCCGGGCTTGTCCGGGAACGCCGCGCCGTTCTCGGTGATCAGCAGCGGCACGCCCGGGTAGTCGGTGGCGATCCGTTCCAGCAGCCGGGTCAGGCCGGCCGGTTCGATCATCCACCCCATGTCGGTCAGCGGCCCGACCGGCGGCAGGAACTCCACCGCGCCCTCGGTGCCGGGATAGGCGCCGCCGCCCCCGGCCCCGCCGGGCCGGCCGGCGACGTAGGTCGGCTGGTAGTAGTTGATCCCGAGCAGGTCGATCGGCGCGGCGATCAGCTTCTCGTCGCCGTCCCGGACGAACGCCGGCTCGACGAACCCGCCGACGTGCTCCAGCACATCCTCCGGGTAGCCGCCGGCCAGCAGTGGGTCCAGGAAGATCCGGTTGTGCAGGCCGTCGACCAGGCGCACCGCCGCGGCGTCGGCGGCGCTGGCCGGGTCGGCGGGGCGCACGTCGGCCGGGTTGAGGGTGATCCCGATCGTCTCCGCGCCGGCCGCGCGCAGCGCCCGGGCCGCCAGGCCGTGCCCGAGCAGCAGATGGTGTACGGCGGTGAAGGCCGCCGCGGGGTCCTGCTCGCCGGGCGCGTGCACCCCGTTGCCGTACCCGAGGTAGGCCGAGCACCACGGCTCGTTGAGCGTGGTCCAGGTGCCCACCCGGTCGCCGAGGCGGGCGTGCACAGCGGTGGCGTACGTGGCGAAGTGCTCGGCGGTCTCCCGGTTGGTCCAGCCGCCCCGGTCGCCCAGTGCCTGTGGCAGGTCCCAGTGGTAGAGCGTGACGATCGGGTCGATGCCCCGGTCGAGCAGCGCGTCGACCAGCCGGTCGTAGAAGTCCAGGCCGCGCGGGTTGACCGCGCCGGTGCCGTCCGGCTGGATCCGGGGCCAGGCCACCGAGAAGCGGTACGCCCGCAGCCCCAGCTCCGCCATCAGCGCCACGTCGTCGGCGTACCGGTGGTAGTGGTCGCAGGCCACGTCGCCGGTGTGCCCCTGGTGCACCTTCCCCGGCGTACGGCTGAAGGTGTCCCAGATGGACGGGCCGCGACCGTCGTCGCGGGCCGCGCCCTCGATCTGGTAGGCGGCGGTGGCGGCGCCCCAGAGGAAGTTCTCGGGAAATCGGAGATTGCTCAAGCCTTGACCGCACCTTCCATGATGCCGCCGATGATCTGGCGGCCGAACAGGACGAAGACCAGCAGCAGCGGGAGCGTCGCGATGGCCGTACCGGTGAACACCTGCGACATGTCCTGGTAGTACCCGTCGGACAGGGCCCGCAGGGAGAGCTGCACGGTCGGGTTCTCCGGGTCGTTGAGCACAGCGTACGGCCAGAGGAAGTCGTTCCAGGTCGTCATGAAGGTGAGCAGGCCGAGCACCGCCGCGGCGGGGCGCAGCGCGGGCAGCACCACGTTCCAGTAGATCCGGGCCGTGCCGCAACCGTCGACCCGGGCCGCCTCGATCAGCTCGGTGCTGACCGCCTGGCCGGCGTACTGCCGCATCATGAACACCCCGAAGCCGGTGACCAGCGCCGGCACGATCACCGCCGGCAGCCGGTCGTTCCAGTTCAGCTTCGTCATCAGCAGGTACAGCGGGATGACACCGAGCTGGGTCGGCACCATCATGGTCGCGATGATCACCAGCAGTAGCGCGTTGCGGCCGCGGAAGCGCAGCTTGGCGAAGGCGAAGCCGGCCAGGGTGGAGAAGAACACCACCGAGACGGTGACCGTGGTCGACACGATCGCCGAGTTGATCAGGCCGGTCAGGAAGTACGCGTCGGTGTTGTCGAACAGTCGGGCGATGTTCGCGCCCAGGTTGCCGCCGGGGGTGACCGGCGGCGGCACCTGCCCCATCGCGTCGCTGGACCGGCTGGCCACCACGAACATCCAGTAGATCGGAAAGATCGACAGGAACGCGGCGGCGAGCAGCGCGCCGTACGTCAGCGGGCTGGCCCGCCACAGCCGGCTCATCGGAGGTCTCCCTTCGCGGCCCGGCCACCGGGCGTCTGCCCGCCGAGCCGCCGGATGATCAGTACGTTGACCGCCGCCACGACGGCGATCAGGGCGAAGAGCAGCCACGCCACCGCCGAGCCGTAGCCGAAGTTGTAGTGCGGCGCGAAGGCGTTCTCGAACATGTACATGGTGACCGTCTGTGACTCGCGCAGCGGTCCGCCGCGGATCGGGTTGGTCCCGGAGTGGAACAACCGCGGCTCGGTGAAGAGCTGGAGCCCGCCGATGGTGGAGATGATGACCGCGAAGATGATCGTCGGCCGGAGCAGCGGCACGGTGATCGACCAGAACTGTCGGGCGCGGTTCGCCCCGTCGATCGCCGCCGACTCGTAGAGGTCCCGCGGGATGGCCTGCATGGCGGCGAGGAAGATCAGCGCGTTGTAGCCGGTCCACCGCCAGTCGACCATCGTCGAGATGGCCACCCAGGAGGCGAACCGGTCCGACTTCCAGTTGATCGCATCGATCCCGACCAGGTCGAGCAGCCAGTTCACCATGCCGAACTCACGGCCGAAGAGCACCCCGAAGACGATCGCGACGGCGGCGGTGGAGGTGACGTTCGGGACCAGCACCGCCATCCGCCATCCGGTGCGGGCCCGCAGCGACCGGTTGAGCAGGTTGGCCAGCCAGAGCGCGGCGAGCAGCTGCGGGACGGTGGAGATGACGAAGATGCCGAGGGTGTTCACCACCGCGTGCCAGAAGTCGGCGTCGGCCAGCAGCCGGGTGTAGTTCTCCGCGCCGACGAACGGGTGGTCGCTGCCGAGCAGGTCCCAGTCGTGCAGCGAGACCCAGAACGTGTAGCCCAGCGGGTACACCCCGAACACCGCGAAGAGCAGGAAGAACGGGGCGATGTAGAGGTAGGGCGAGTACCTGGTGTCGAACCGGCTGAGCCGGTGCGCCCGGGTGGGCCGGGCGGCGGCCGCCGGTACCACCGGAGGCCGCGCGTCGAGCTGGACGCTCATGGCCGGAAACTCCTTTCCACGCCGCCTGCCCGCCCCGCGCCCCGGTTCGCCCGACCCGGGTCGGGCGAACCG
>NZ_QGSW01000018.1:0-22719 GCF_003176715.1 Micromonospora sp. S4605 | reverse complement strand
GTCGTTGTACATGGCGTACCCGCGCCACACCCCGGGTGCTGGCGTGCGGGTGGAGCGGCCCGGCTGGATCGCGGAATGCCTGGCAGCCGCGGGTCGTTGACATCCCGGACGGCCGAAGCAGGCCACACGGTCGGCGCCCCCGGAATGGTGGGCCGGCCCGGGTCGTTGAACAACCCCGACGGGGCTGAACCGGCCCCCGGGCGCCGAGCCCCGGAATGGTGGGCCGGCCCGGATGGTTACACCCCTGGACGCCCGAGCAGGCCCCCGCGCCGCCGGGACGATCCCCCTTCCGCACGACCCTTTCCCTCACCCGCGGCCCACACCGCCCCCCTTGTGGTGTGCCGTGATGTCCCCCGGATCGAAAGGCTTGTGATCATCATGCGTACCGACATCCTGCGTAAGACCGCCCTGACCGCCGCTGGCCTCGCCTTCACCGGCGGCGCCATCGCCGCCCCCGCCACCGCCGCGTTCGCCACCCCGGCCGAGAAGCCGGCCACCTCGATCACCACCGACCGCAAGCACAACGGTGAGCGGGAACTGGGCGTGCGCTACGAGGCCCAGCCCAACTTCTACTACTGCGGCCCCGCCGCCGCCCGCAACGCCCTGAGCGTGCAGGGCAAGAACATCGACATGGACGCCATGGCCGAGCAGATGGGCACCACCGAGGCCGGCACCGACTCCATCAACGACATCACCCCGGTGCTGAACAAGGAGACCGGTAAGGACGTCTACCGCAGCGTCGAGATCCGCGACCGCGCAGCCGATGAGAAGCAGACCGACAAGCTGCGCGCCGACGTGGTCAAGGCCGTCGACGAGGGCCGCGCCGTGGTCGCCAACATCGCCGGCACCGCCACCGACACCGACGGCAACACCCACTCCTTCGAGGGCGGGCACTACATCAGCGTCGTCGGCTACCGCGACGGTGGTAACACGGTGACCATCGCCGACTCGGCGAACCCGGACACCGCCAGCTACCGGATGAGCATCGACAACCTCGCCGACTGGATCGCCACCCGCGGCTACACCGCCTGACAACACAAGAACACAAGCAACACCACGAAGGGCCGACCCCCAACCCGGGGGCCGGCCCTTCGTGGTGTTCGCGTTTCCCGGTATCGGGAGCGGGAACCCGCCGCCGGGAACCGACCGACCGTACGCCGAGGGGAGTGGTCCGGTGGGGTACCACAGCGGGCGTACCGTGGCCGCGGTGCGCCGTACGCCCGTGGCCGGAGCGCCGTTGTACTGCGACGCCCGGGAGTACGGCCTGCGGGGCGACGGCGTCACCAACGACCAGCCCGCGCTGGCCGCGCTGGTGGACCGCCTCGGCGAGGGCTACGCGGCCGACGGGCGGGCCCGGGTCATCTACTGCCCACCGGGCATCTACTCGATCCGCGACGCCGGCACGGTCTGGCGCAGCGGGGTGTCGCTGATCGGCGCCGGACCCGGGGCGACCCGCTTCCTGCTGAGCAACGAGGGGAACCGGGCCGACCCGACGCCGCTGGCGTTCTGGACCACCGTGCAGCACGGCGCAAACCGGGACCGGCACATCGCCGACTGCACCTTCGCCGACTTCGAGATCGACGGCTCGGGGGTGGCCCTGGCGCAGTACAACTACCTCGCCAAGGGGCTCGGCCTGCAGTACGTGGTGCGGGGCATCTTCCGCAACCTCTACATCCACCACACCGGAGCGACCGGGCTCGGCTGCGACTTCCTCCAGGACAGCCTGATCGACGGGGTGGTGGTGGTCGGCTGTGGCCGGCTGGACAACGGTGAGGAGATGGGTGGCGCCGGCATCGGCGTGGGCATCGGCGGCTGGGGCGCGGTGGAGCGGCTCACCATCGCCAACTCCACCGCCCTCGGCAACGGCACCAACGGCATCTTCCTGGAACTCCAGAAGGACTACTGGACGCCCCCGCGCGGCTACCGCATCATCGGCTGCCACAGCGAGGCCAACAGGTTCGGCATCTCCGACTGGGGCGCGGACGGCCTGATCGTCACGGCCTGCACGATGACCGGCAACCTGGAGGCCGGGTTCGACGTGTCGGCCAACGGCACGGCCGGGATCGCCGGTCGCGGCGGCCTGCTCACCGACTGCGTCATCGACGGCAACATCGGCGACGGGGTGAGCATGGGCAACACCCCCGGCCCGTACACGGTCCGGGGCAACCGGATCAGCCGCAACGGCGGCCACGGCTACCGCGAACACGTGCTCGGTGACGGCTACCGCGGCCCGGCGTCGGACGTCGTGATCGACAGCAACGAGATCTGGGAGAACGGCTGCGACGGGATCCGGATCGACCGGCCGATGACCGACCCGACGATCGTCGGCAACCGGATCCGCAACAACGGCCGCCGATGCGCCCCGGCGGCCTCCGGCGGCGGCGAGTCGGTGTGGTACGGCACCCGGTCCATGACCGACCGCAGCGCCGACTGGACCCAGGACGGGCACCGGGGCAAGGTGCTGCGGGTCGGGTCGCGGGCGGCGGTGGTGGCCGGCAACACCGACACCGAACTGGCCCTGGCCGAGATCCGTCCGGACACCGTGACCGCCTGGAACGAGGACACCCCGGGGCCCGGCACCCGGTACGTTCTGCCCGACGCCCCACCGGTGCGGGCCGGAATCACCGTCAACGCCGTCGTGGACTCGGCGATCGTCCGCGGCAACCGGATCTGGGACCGGCGGGACCAGCAGACGCAGACCTACGGGGTGTGGGTCACCGAGCGCGGCCGGTGCGTGGCCTGTCGGATCGACGACAACGACTTCGCCGGCAACGCCTCGGGTCCGGTGCGGCTGGACACGCCCCTGGACGGCGGCAGCTGGTACCGCAACCACGACGACGGTCACTGACCGCGCCGCGGCGGGCGCCGCTCAGGCCGCGTCGTCGGCCGGCTTCGCCGCGCTGGCCTGCGCGTGCCGGTCCCGCAACCGGGCCCGGATCTCCTCCGGGGTGTACGCGCGCCGCCGCCGCTCCGCGCGGGCGATCACCACGCCGGAGGCCGCTACACCGGCGAGACCCGCGAGCCCGAGCACCTTCCACCACCGCAACCGTCGCCGCATCGGCCTAGGGTAGACGGCCATGAGGGTGCGAATCAGCGGTCCGGCCCACGGTGGCGTGTCGGGCGACGGTGGGGCGCCGGCATGAGCGTGAGCCTGGACGAGGCGGTCGAGTTGACCCGTACCGGCGACCTGTGGGTGTTCCGCGGTCGCAGCGTGCCGGACCGGGCCATCCAGTTCACCACCAACAGCCCGGTCAACCACGTCGGCATGGCGGTGGTGCTGGACGACATGCCGCCACTGATGTGGCACGCCGAGCTCGGCCGGTCGCTGCCGGACCTGTGGTCGGGCACCCACCAGCGCGGCGTGCAGCTGCACGACCTGCGGGACGCGGTCTGCGTCTGGGCGACCCGGTACGGCCAGCGGGCCTGGCTGCGCCAGCTCGACCCGCCCGCGGACGCCGGGATGGAGGACGCGGTGTTGCGTACCGTGGCCCGCCTGGACGGCACGCCCTTCCCGTCCACCGCCCAGCTCGCCTGGCGCTGGTTGCGTGGCCGGGTACCGGCGGTCCGGCTGCCGGCACCCGGGCGCCAGGGTGGCACGGGCACGCCCGTGCGCGACGGCGCGCTGGAGTCGGCGTACTGCGCGGAGGTCGTCGCGGTGACCTACGAGGCGATGGGGCTGCTCCCCGCCGGGCGGCGACCGAACTGGTACGACCCGGGCCGGTTCTGGAGCGGCGACGACCTCGGCCTGACCGGTGGTGCCCAGCTCGGGGCCGAGATCGAGGTGCTGGTACCGGCGCGTTGAGGTTTGGTCGGCCGGCTGATCGGCAATTGTCAGCCGGGTGAGAGCCTCCACCGACCTGGACACGCTGACCGACTTCTTCGACCGGTACGGCGTGGCGCTGACCGCCGGCGACGTGCCCGCCATCGCCGGCTGCTACGCCCTGCCAGGGCTGGTGGTCGCCGACACGTACAGCTTCTCGTTCACCTCGCCGGCGGCGGTCGCACTGTCCTTCGTGGGCGCCGCGCCGGACTACCGGGAGCGGGAGCTGGTCGCCGCGCACGCCGCCATCGAGGACGTGCAGCCGGTCTCCGCCCTGCTGACCATGGTGGCCGTCGAGTGGGAGTTCCTGGACAGCCAGGGGCGGAAGGTGCCCGGCGAGCGGTACCGCTACCTGCTGCGGACCACCGACCGGGGCCCGGTCATCTGCACGGTGGTGCGGACCGCCTGACCCGCCGCCGGGTCGCCCGAGCCGGGCGGGCCCGGGCGGCCGGCCCTGCCCGGACCGGGACGACGGGCCGGGTGGGGGAATCGGCTCACGGCCGCCCGGTGGGCACCCAGAACCGCAGCTTGCCGGCGCGCTCGTCGGCGAGCACCCCGCCGTTGCGCTCGATCACCCGCCGCGAGGCGAGATTGTCCACGTCGCAGGTGACCAGCGCCGGGTCGATGTCGAGCCGGTGGGCCACCGGCAGTGCCGCGCGCAGCATGGCGGTGGCGTGCCCGCGGCGTCGGGCGGTGGGCCGTACGTCGTAGCCGATGTGGCCGCCGACCTCCCGCAGCTGTGGGGTGAGCCGGTGCCGGACGGAGATCCGGCCGAGGTACTCGTCGCCGTCGACCCACCACAGGGTGGTGTCCGGCGCCCAGCCCGCCGGCCGCGGCGTCTCCGGCAGCGCCTGGGCGCGCAGGTCGGCCACGTACCGGGCGAACGCCTCCGGGCGGTGCCAGGTCGCCGCGTACCGGCGGATCTCGGTGCCGACCATGGTGTGGTCCTGCCGGTCGCCCCGGCCCTCGGCCTGGAACTCGGCCATCGCTGCCAGGAAGCTGGCGTGTACCCGTTCGGTCGGCGGCGTCAGCGCGGGCATGTGCCGATCAGACCCGAACCGCCGCCGGTCGGCCAACCGTTTTCGGCGGCGCACCGGCCGGTCGGTCGGATCGCGGACGGCTCCGTTCCACCCGAGCAGGACCGCTGGCTACGCTGGCGAGTCGGCTCCGACGAGGGGGGAACGGATGTCTGTGCGGCCCGCCGGTGGTCCCGGACGGCCCGCCGCATCCCGGGTGCTGGCGTCGGTGCCCTGGGTCATCGTCCTGCTCGGTGTCGGCCTGCTGACCGCGATGCTGGTGGTCGCGCTGGTGGCGTTCCGCGCCCCCGAACGCCGCCCGATGGCCGAGCCGCCGCCGACCCAGCCGCTGTCCCTGCCGTCCCTGCCCGCCCTACCGGGACTGGCGCCGGCGACCCCGACCCCGACGTCGGCCACCCCGTCGGCCCAGGTCACCCCGCGACCACCGGTGCCCGCCGGTGCCCGCTCGCCGCGCCCCGCCGACCGGGCCGACGGCGCGCTGACCGCCGGCTACCGGGTGACCGGGAGCTACCGCGACTCCTTCACCGCCCGGCTGGTGGTCGGCAACGGCACCGACGACGCCCGCGAGTGGCGGGTGGAGCTGCTCTTCGGCGGCAACGTGAAGAGCATCCAGGTCTACTCCGGAGGCGCCGGGATCGCGGTGACGAGCACCGGCGCCGGCCGGTACACGCTGCGCGGCACCGGCCCGTTGGACCCCGGGCAGAGCCGGACGCTCGGGCTGCGGTTCACCCGCCACGGCACCGGTGACCGCCCGGGAAGCTGCACGGTGAACGGCGCCGACTGCGTCATCGGCTGAGCGGTGGGCCCGGCCGGCACGGGGCCGGGCGCACGCCGCCGCCGCGCCGCCGACCGTTACGCTTCCGACGACCGCTGGAGGGATGAGATGTCCGGCACGGGCCGAGCACCGAGCAAGTCGTACGGCACGACCGCCGTCGCGTCCTCGCCCTGGATCGTGGTGTCGATCGGCGTGGCCGTGATGGTGGTGCTGCTGGTCGTCGCGCTCGGGGCGTACCGGGGGCGCAGTCCCGACTTCGACGCGCAGCCCGGCCCGCCGCCGCCCACGGTCGCCCTGCCCGAACTGCCCCTGCCGCCGACCGCCTCCGCTTCGCCGACGCCGTCCGCGCGGGCGACGCGTACGCCGGCGGAGCGCACCTCGAGCCCGTCCACCCGGCCCGCACCGAGTCGGAGCAGCCGCGCTCCCTCGCCCACCGCCGGTGGGGGCGACGCCCCGCTGGCCGTGCCGCCGTCGTCGCCGCTGAGTGGCCGCTACCGGGTGGTGAACTCGTTCCACGGCGGGTTCATCGGCGAGGTGCTGATCCGCAACTCCTCGTCGACCGGACGGGACTGGACGGCCCGGCTGACCTTCCCGGGCGGGCGGTTGGACAGCGCCTGGCTGGAGGGCGGGCCACAGGGGACGGTGAGCCGCACCGACGACGGCTTCAGCTACCGCAGCGGCCAGGACCTGGCCGGCGGCGCCTCGGTGGCGCTGCGGTTCCATGTCGAGCGCGCGGACAGCCGGCCGGCGAGCTGCACCGTCGACGGCGTCGGCTGCACCGGCCTCTGACACCACCGCGGCACCTGCACGGCCCGGCGCTGAACACCGTCGGGCCGTCCATTTTGCAAGACCTCTGCTTTGTTGCGACTTGGTTTGCAAGGTATTGCAGAATGTTTCGGCAAGGGCTAGCGTGCGGGCCAATCAGCGACCAGAGGAAGGCCGTCGATGAAACCCCCGCCGATACCGCGCAAGGCCCTGCTCTCCCTCGTCTGCCTGCTCGTCGTCGCCCTCGTCGCGGTACCGGTCGCCGTGCGCCAGTTCGACGGCGCCGCCACCGGCCAGGCGGGCGCCGACCCGCTCGCCGCCACCGGGGCGGTGCAGTGGAGCGCCGAACCGTCCGCCGAGGCACTGCTGCGCGCGGGCACCGACGACGCCCGGGCCGAGCAGTTCTACTTCGTCCTGCCGGACCGGTTCGCCAACGGCGACCGGCGCAACGACCGGGGTGGGCTGGCCGGCGACCGGCTCAGCACCGGCCTCGACCCCGCCGACAAGGGCTTCTACCACGGCGGTGACCTCCACGGCGTGATGGACCGGCTCGACTACATCCAGGGGCTGGGCACGACGGCGATCTGGCTCGCCCCGGTCTTCAAGAACCGGCCGGTGCAGGCCCGCGGCGACGACGTCTCCGCCGGGTACCACGGCTACTGGATCACCGACTTCACCCAGGTCGACCCGCACTTCGGCACGAACGAGGACCTGAAGCGGCTGGTCCGGCTCGCCCACCAGCGCGGCATCAAGGTCTACCTGGACGTCATCGTCAACCACACCGCTGACGTCATCCGCTACGGCGAGTCCGCCACCTACGTGGACAAGGCGAGCGCGCCGTACAAGGACGCGCAGGGGCGTGCCTTCGAGGACCGGAACTACGCCGACGGCAGCCGCGACTTCCCGCCGGTGAACGCGCAGTCCTTCCCGTACCCGCCGACGTTCGGCAACCCGGCCGACGCGAAGGTCAAGGTGCCGGCGTGGCTGAACGACCCGACGATGTACCACAACCGGGGCGACTCCACCTTCGCCGGCGAGAACAGCGAGTACGGCGACTTCTTCGGCCTGGACGACCTGTGGACCGAGCGTCCCGAGGTGGTGCGCGGCCTCACCGAGGTCTACTCCGACTGGGTGGTGCAGACCGGGGTCGACGGCTTCCGGCTGGACACCGTCAAGCACGCCAACCTGGAGTTCTGGCCGCAGTTCAGCCAGGGCGTCGAGCGGGCCGCCGCCCGCGCCGGCAAGCCGGACTTCTTCATGTTCGGCGAGGTCTACAGCGCCGACCCGGAGATCACCTCGACGTACGTGCGGCGCGGCGGGCTGCCGGCCACCCTCGACTTCGCCTTCCAGGAGGCGGCCCGCGGCTACACCGCCGGCGACGGCTCGGCCAAGGCCCTCGCCGACGTGTACGCCCGCGACGACCTCTACAACTCCCGGGACACCGACGCGGGCCGGCTGACCACCTTCCTCGGCAACCACGACATGGGCCGGATCGGCGGGTTCATCGCGAACGGGGGCACCGACCCGGCCAGCCACCTACGCCGCGACCGGCTCGCCCACGAGCTGATGTTCCTCACCCGCGGCCAGCCGGTGGTCTACTCCGGCGACGAGCAGGGCTTCACCGGACCGGGCGGCGACAAGGACGCCCGGCAGGACATGTTCGCCTCGCGTACCCCCGACTACCTCGACGACGACCTGCTCGGCACCGACCGCACCCATTCGGTCGACCAGTACGACCCGGCGCACCCGCTCTACCGGGCCATCGCCGAGCTGGGTCGGCTGCGCCAGGCCCACCCGGCGCTGCGCGACGGGGTGCAGGTCACCCGGTACGCCGCCGACGGGCCGGGCGTCTTCGCCTTCTCCCGGATCGACCCGAAGCAGCGCACCGAGTACGTGGTCGCGGTGAACAACGCCGCCACCGAGCAGACTGTCACCGTGGACACCTGGTCGGCCGGTGCCACCTTCACCGGCGTCTACGGCGGCTCCGCCGCCCCGGTCGCCGCCGCCGACGGCAAGCTCACCCTGACCGTGCCGCCGCTGTCGGCAGTGGTGCACCGCGCCGGCACGCCGATCGCACTGCCCGACGGCGCGCCCTCGGTCACCATCACCACCCCCGCCCCGGACCAGCCGGTCGCCACCAAGGCCGCGATCACCGCGCAGGTCACCGGGGACCCGCTGGCCACCGTCACGGTCGCCGCCCGGGTCGCCGGCGGCCGGTGGACCC
Organism: Micromonospora sp. S4605; assembly: GCF_003176715.1. Lineage (NCBI taxonomy): Bacteria > Bacillati > Actinomycetota > Actinomycetes > Micromonosporales > Micromonosporaceae > Micromonospora > Micromonospora sp. S4605. Next base: position 14,098 of record NZ_QGSW01000018.1, on the reverse strand, counting down.
TGCTCGGCAGCGCCGACCGGGCGCCGTACACGGTCCACCACGACCTGGCCGGGCTGGCCGCCGGCACGACGATCGAGTACAAGGCGGTGGTGCGCGACGGCAAGGGGCGGACCGCCACCGCCCGCTCCACCGCCACCGTGGGCACCCCGGGGCAGGCATCCTCGCGGGACTGGGTGGTGGTGCACTACCAGCGCCCGGCGGGCGACTACCCGGACTGGAGCCTGTACGCCTGGGGCGACATCGACCCCGGCTACGTCACCGAGTGGCCCACCGGTCAGCCGTTCGCGGGCACCGACTCGTACGGCCGGTTCGCCTGGGTGAAGCTCAAGCCCGGGGCGAAGTCGGTCGGCTTCCTGGTGGTCGACAAATTCGGGAACAAGGACGTCGAGCAGGACCGCACCATCGACGTGACACAGACCGGTGAGGTCTGGGTCAAGCAGGGCGACCCGACCATCCACCCGAGCCGGGAGGCGGCCACCGGCGAGCCGGACCCGCCGGTCGCCGACGGCACCGCGGTCATCCACTACCGCCGGGCCGACGGCAACTACGACGGCTGGGGGCTGCACCTCTGGGACGGCGCGGCCAACCCGACCGACTGGGCCACCCCGATGCCGCCGACCAGCATCGACTCGTTCGGCGCGGTGTTCCGGGTGCCGCTGGCGGCCGGCGCCACCGGGCTGAGCTACATCATCCACTCCGGCGACGAGAAGGACCTGCCGGAGGACCAACGGCTCGACTTCGCCGACGCCGGGCGGGAGGTCTGGCTGCTCGCCGGCGTCCGGGGTCGGCTGCTGCCGTCGACCGCCACCGGCACCGGCCGGGACACCGACATCACCAGGCAGCGGGCGCACTGGATCGACCGGTCCACCGTCGCCTGGCAGACCGGGCCCACCGACGGCAAGGCGTACGCCCTGGTGACCGCGCCGGCCGGCGGGGTGAGCGTGGTCGACGGCGAGCTGGCCGGCACGTACACCTCGCTGCCGCTGCGGGCGCAGCGCAACGGGCTCACCGAGGCCCAGCGCGCGGCCTTCCCGCACCTGTGGGCCTACCAGAGCTTCACCCTGGATCGGCGGGACCTGGCCAGGGTGCCGGCCGCCCTGCGCGGCCAGCTGCTGGTGACCGAGCGGGACGCCGAGGGCGAGCTGCTCGCCGCCACCGGCGTGCAGCTTCCCGGGGTGCTCGACGACGTCTACGCCCGGGCCACCGACGCCCGCCTCGGCCCCACCTTCTCCGGCGGGGCGCCGACGCTGTCGGTCTGGGCGCCCACCGCCCGCACGGTCTCGCTCCAGCTCTTCGACTCGCCCACCGGGCAACCGAAGACGGTGGCGATGAGCCGGGACGACCGCACCGGCGTCTGGTCGGTGCGCGGCGCGCGCAACTGGGTCGGGAAGTACTACCGCTACCAGGTCGAGGTGTGGCAGCCGGCGGCCCAGCGGGTGGTCACCGCCGCGGTGACCGACCCGTACTCGCTGGCGCTCGCGCCGAACTCGACGCACAGCCAGCTCGTCGACCTCACCGACCCGAAACTCGCCCCGCCCGGCTGGGCGAAGCTGCGCAAGCCGGCGGCGGTGCCGTCGACCCGGGCGCAGATCTCCGAGCTGTCGGTGCGGGACTTCTCCATCGCCGACACCACCGTGCCGGCGCAGCGGCGCGGCACCTACCTGGCCTTCACCGACCCGGGCACGGCCGGCATGACGCATCTCAGGTCGCTCGGCGAGGCCGGGGTGACCCACCTGCACCTGCTGCCCGCGTTCGACTTCGCCACCATCCCCGAGCGGCGGGCCGACCAGCGGCAGCCGGCCTGCGACCTGGCCGCGCTGCCGCCGGACTCGGACGAGCAGCAGAAGTGCGTGGCGGCCGTCGCCGACACCGACGGCTACAACTGGGGGTACGACCCGCTGCACTACACGGTGCCCGAGGGCGGCTACGCGGTCGACCCGGCCGGGGCGAAGCGGACCACCGAGTTCCGGCAGATGGTCGCCGGCATCAACGGCGCCGGCCTGCGGGTGGTGATGGACGTGGTCTACAACCACACCTCGGCCGCCGGCACCGACCCGAAGTCGGTGCTCGACCAGGTGGTGCCCGGCTACTACCACCGGCTGCTGGAGGACGGCACGGTCGCCAACTCGACCTGCTGCGCCAACACCGCCCCCGAGCACGCGATGATGGGCAAGCTGGTGGTGGACTCCCTGGTCACCTGGGCCCGGGCGTACAAGGTGGACGGGTTCCGGTTCGACCTGATGGGGCACCACCCGAAGGCGAACATCGTGGCCGTGCGGCAGGCGCTGGACAAGCTGACCCTGGCCCGCGACGGGGTCGACGGGAAGTCGATCCTGCTCTACGGCGAGGGCTGGAACTTCGGCGAGGTGGCGAACGACGCCCGCTTCGTGCAGGCCACCCAGGCGAACATGGCCGGCACCGGGATCGGCACCTTCAACGACCGGCTCCGCGACGCGGTACGCGGCGGCGGGCCGTTCGACGCCAACCCGCGCCAGCAGGGCTTCGCCTCCGGCCTGTTCACCGACCCCAACGGCGACCCGGTGAACGGGTCGGCGGCCGACCAGCGGGCCCGGCTGCTGCACCAGCACGACCTGATCAAGGTGGGGCTGACCGGCAACCTGGCCGGCTACCGGTTCACCAACTCCGCCGGCGAGCGGGTCACCGGCGCCCAGGTCGACTACAACGGCTCGCCCGCCGGCTACACCGCGGCGCCGGGGGAGGCGGTCACCTACGTCGACGCGCACGACAACGAGATCCTGTACGACGCGCTGGCGTACAAGCTGCCGCAGGACACCTCGGCGGCGGACCGGTCCCGGATGCAGGTGCTCGCCCTGAGCACCGTGGTGATGGGCCAGGGCACGGGCTTCGTCACCACCGGCACCGAGCGGCTGCGCTCGAAGTCGCTGGACCGCAACTCGTACAACTCGGGGGACTGGTTCAACCAGATCCGATGGGACTGCGCCCAGGGCAACGGGTTCGGCGCCGGCCTGCCGCCCGCGCAGGACAACCAGGACAAGTGGTCGTACGCCCGGCCGCTGCTGGCCGACCCGGCGCTGGTCCCGGACTGCGCGGCGATCGACACCACCGCCGCCCGGTACGCCGAACTGCTGCGGATCCGGGCGTCCTCGCCGGTGTTCGGGCTGACCACCGCCGAGCAGGTGCAGCAGCGGGTCGCCTTCCCGCTCTCCGGCGCCGCGGAGACCCCCGGCGTGCTGACCATGACGCTGGACGGCCGCGGCCTGGACCCGCGGTGGAAGTCCGTCACCGTGGTCTTCAACGCCACCGCGGAGACGGCGACGCAGCGGCTGACCGGGCTGCGCGGGGCGGACGTGACGCTGCACCCGGTGCTGCGCACCTCGGCCGACCCGGTGCTGCGGACCGCCTCGTTCGACGCGTCGACCGGCACGTTCACCGTGCCGGCGCGGAGCGTCGCGGTGTTCGTGCTGCGCTAGTGCGCACGGGGTCGGCCCCCTGCCACCTCGGGTGGCAGGGGGCCGACCTTTCCGTCGCTGTTACGGCTGTCGCGTTGCTCAGTCGAAGCAGTCCTCGACGGTGTTGGCGCAGTTGGTGGGGTCGTTGTCGGTGATGGTGGAGTCGTCGTCGAGCTTGACCTTGCCATCGTTGTTGAAGATGCCGCCGGCGATCCCCTTGTGGTTCTTGTCCTTGTCGTTGTCCCAACCGTTGTCCCGGTCGTTGTCCTTCTCGTTGCCGTTGTCGGCCTTGTTCTTGGTGACCTTGGTGTTGGTCAGGGTCACCTTGCCTTCGTTGTTGTAGATGCCGCCGCCGTTCTTGCCGGCGAAGTTCTCCTTGATCTTGGTGTCGCGCAGGACCAGGGTGGCCCCGTCGTCCTCGCGGTCGTCGTGGTTGGACCAGTTGCCGCCGTTGTGCTTGTCCTCGAAGGGCTTGCCGTTGAAGACGCCGCCACCGAAGCGGTTCGCGCTGTTCTCGAGGATCTCGCTGTCGGTGACGGTGGCCGTGGCGCGCTTCTCCTCGTCTTTGTCCTGGCCGTTGGACCAGTGGTTCTTCTTGTCCTTGTCGTCGCTGCTGACGTTGTAGATGCCGCCGCCGTCCTTGTGGGCCTTGTTCTTCTCGATCTTGCTGTTGTCGACCTTCAGGACCGTGTCGACGGCGGCGATGCCGCCGCCGTTCTCGCCGGCGGTGTTGTTCTTGATGAAGGTCCAGCTGACCTCGACGAAGCCGTCGTTGCTGAACAGGCCGCCGCCGTTCTTCTTGGCGGTGTTGCCCTCGATCAGGGTCTTCTCGATCGTGACCGTGCCGGCCTTGTCGTCGTCGCGCTTGTCGCGGTCGTCGTGGCGGCCGCCGCTGTTGTGGTTGTCCTTGCCGTGGTTGTCCTTGCCGTGGTTGTCCTTGTCCTTGTCGCCGTGGCCGTTGGCGACGCCGCCGCCGTTCTTGCCCGCGGTGTTGTTGGTGATGCGCGACTCGGGGCCCTTGCCGTCGTGGGAGCCCTTGACGTCGAGGATGCCGGCGTTGAAGATGGCGCCGCCGTCCTTTTCGGCGTGGTTGTTGTCGAAGGTGCTGCCCTCGACCTTGAGCCGGCCGAAGTTGGCGACGGCACCGCCGTTGTTCTCGGCGCTGTTGAGGAAGAACTTGGTGTTCACCAGGTGGGCCTCGCCGCCGCGTTCGACCAGCAGGCCACCGCCGTCGCCCTCGTGCTCCTTGTCGTCCTTGCGGTCCCGGTCCTCGCCGTCCTTGCCGTTCCAGTCCTTGCCGTCCTTGCCGTCCTTGCCGTCCTTGCCGTCCTTGCCGTCCTTGCCGTCCTTGCCGTCCTTGCCAGACGACGCCTGGGCGGCCGCCCGCTGCGCGGCCGCCTTCTGGACAGCAGCCTTCAGGGCCTCCGCCAGCTTGGCCTGCGCCGCCTGCTGCGCAGGCGTCTGCTGCCCGGCCGCCGGCTGCGCCGGGGCGGGCGCCGGGGCAGGAGCACCGCCGCCGGTCCCGGACTGGTTGCCGTTGTGCTTGTCCTTGCCGTCGTGCTTGTCCTTGTCGTCGTGCTTGTCCTTGTCGTCGTGCTTGCGGTCCTCGCCGGCGGCGCCGTTACGGACCTCGACGTCCTTGAGGGTCAGGTCGCCGCCGTTGGCGACGCGGAAGATCCGGAAGCCCTCCTCGGCCTCCCGCTTGATCGTCGCGCCGTTGCCCTCGATGGTGATTTCCTGCTTGATCGTCGGCAGGCCCGCCTCGGACTTCTTGTCGTGCTGGTCGAGCTCGTAGGTGCAGTCCTTGGCCAGCTTCAGGGTGCCGCCGTCATCACGGTTGGCCAGGTCGAGGGCCTCGACGAGGTCGTCGTCGTCGCACTCCACCTCCCGCACGTCATCGCGGTCGTCCTTGTCCCTGCCCTTGTCGTCCTTGCCCTTGTCCTTGTGGTCCCGGCCCTTGTCGTCCTTGGCCTCGTCCTTGGCCTCGTCCTTGGCCTTGTCCTTGCCGTCGTCGCTGACCAGCTGGGAGGTCGACCACTTGACGTCGGTCAGCCGGTGCGAGCCGGTCACCCCGGTGGTGGCGTAGGCGACGCCCGCGAGGCTGACCGCTCCCGTGAGGCCAGCAACGCCGGTGACGAGCCAGAGCCGGCGCCGGCGGAACGGTGACGTCTTCTCGCCGGTCGCGTCATTGTTATTGCGAAGGTAGTTGGACATCAGAGCTCTCTGCCCTCTCCTTGTACCCAGACAAGGTCGCTTCGCCGTGGCGAGGCGGCCTTCGCTACAAATCGGTTGTAGCTGCTGAACCACACCGTATGAGAGTGTTCTTCACTATGGGGGCGAATCTGAAGAAACCCCACATTGGGTATAACCGACGCGGACGGCAGGAGCGGGGACACCCTGACCGGCTCGGCATGACCGGTACGGAGAACGCGGCCGGTGGCGGAAAGCTCACGGACGCCGCCGGCCCGCGACCGGTGGCGGAAAGCTCGCGGCGATGCCGGGGAGGGGCAACGGTGATGATCGGGCACGCTCGACGTAGCGCTGGGCAGGCAGGGCGTGGGAGGGCGAGAGACGCCGACGGGCCCCACCATCGGCGTCCTGACGACGAGATACGTCGCAGACGCCGGCGGTGGGGCCCGCCGTGGCCGTACCTGCGGGATCAGCCGGGCAGGCGGGGACCCGCCTCACGCTGCTCGGCCAACCAGGTCTCCACCTCGTCCGCCGCGCGCGGCAGCCCGGCGGAGAGGTTGACCGCGCCGGTGGCGGTGACCAGGACGTCGTCCTCGATCCGCACGCCGATGCCACGCAGCTCCTCGGGAACCAGCTCGTCCTCGGGCTGGAAGTAGAGCCCCGGCTCGACGGTGAGCACGTAGCCCTCGCCGAGCGTGCCGTCCCGGTACATCTCCTTGCGGGCGTTGGCGCAGTCGTGCACGTCGATGCCGAGCATGTGCCCGAAGCCGTGCAGCGTCCAGCGGCGGTAGACCGTCGACTTCTCGTCCATCGCCTCGTCCACGCTCACCGGCAGCAGGCCCAGGTCGGCCAGGCCCTCGGCGAGCACCCGCATGCAGGTCAGGTGCACGTCGCGGAACTTCACCCCCGGCCTGATGACGTCGATGCCGGCCTGCTGCGAGGCGTGCACGATGTCGTAGACCTGCCGCTGCAACGCGGTGAACCGGCCGTCGATCGGCAGCACCCGGGTCACGTCGGCGGTGTAGAGGTTGCGGTTCTCCACGCCCATGTCCATCAGCAGCAGCTCACCCGGGCGGGTGGCGCCGTTGTTGTGCACCCAGTGCAGGATCGTGGCGTGCTCGCCGGCACCGACGATCGAGTTGTAGCCGACCTCGTTCCCGTCGTGCCGGGCCCGCAGCGCGAAGACGCCCTCCAGCAGCCGCTCGGAGACGCTCCGGTCGGCCGGCAGCACCCGGGCCACGTCCTCGAAGCCCCGGACGGTGGCGTCGATGGCGTCCTGGAGCTGGGCGATCTCCCACTCGTCCTTGACCAGCTTGAGCTCCGAGATGGCGATCGCCAGCTCCCGGTCGCGGGCCGGCTGGCCCTCGGCGCGCGGCCCGTCGTACGGGCGCACGGCCGCGTCCACCCGGACGTCGAAACCGCGCAGCACCCGGGTACGCCCCGGCGCCAGATCGGCCAGCGCGGCCTCCAGCTCGGTCAGGTCGGCGGTCGGCAGGCCCAGCTCGGTCGACTTCTCGGCCAGGGTGTGCCGCCGCCCGACCCACAGCTCGCCGTGCCGGCTGCGGAAGAACTCGTCGGTCTGCCGGGACGACCGGGGCCGCATGTACAGCGTCGCGTCGTGCCCCGAGCCGTTCGGCCGCAGCACGAGCACGCTGTCCGGGTCGTGGTCGCCGGTCAGGTAGGCGAAATCGCTGCCCGGCCGGAACGGGTGGTCGGTGTCGTTGGCGCGTACCTTCTCACCGCCGGTGGGGATGATCAGCGTCTCGCCCGGGAAGGCCGCGGAGAGCGCGGCCCGGCGCTTGGCGTAGTTCGGCACCTCCGGCCGGGGGCCGACCGGCAGCGTGGTGTCCCGCCAGCCCTGCCGCATGAACGACAGGAACGCCTCCGGAAAGTCCGGGTCGTGCGATTCGGTGCCGTCCGTCGGCTTGCCACCGGTGCGTTCCTCGGTCATGCTCGCTCCCTCCTCGTTGCTGGTCCCGACGGTACCGCGCGGCCGGCGGCGCAGGGGACCGGCGGTGGCCCACCGGAGCCCGGCTTGCCGGGCCGGCGCCGGGCGGGTCCGGTACGGGGCGCGGTCCCGGGCGGCCCGTTACCCGAGGATGCCCCGCGTTGCGCCCGGACGCTGGTGCCGGACGCCGCCGCCGGCCGGGGCCCGACGAGAGCCAACGGTGCCGCGACGTCCGCTCCGGTCGCGTGAAAAGATGACCCCCATGTGCGGACTCCTGGCCTTCTTCAGCGCGCGCGGTGACGCCGCGGCCCACCGCGACAACATCGCCGGAGCGTTGGAATGCCTGCACCACCGCGGGCCGGACGAGACCGGTGTCGAGGTGGTCGGCGACGCTTCCGGTCGCTACGCGGACGGCGTGTTCGCCCACAAGCGGCTGGCGATCATCGACGTGGCGCTCAGCCACGAGCCGCTGCCCTACGCCGGCGGGCGCTACCTGCTCACCTTCAACGGCGAGATCTACAACTACATCGAGCTGCGCGAGGAGCTGATCCGCGACTACGGCGCCCAGTTCGCCACCAACGGCGACGGCGAGGTGATCGTCGCCGGCTACCACTACTGGGGTGAGCAGGTGCTCACCCGACTGCGCGGCATGTTCGCCTTCGTCATCTGGGACCGGCAGGAGCGGCGCGCGTTCGGTGCCCGCGACTACTTCGGCATCAAGCCGCTGCACTACCTGGAGACCGCGGACGGGCTCTACCTCGCCTCGGAGAAGAAGGCGCTGCTGCCGTTCGCGCACTCCAACTACGCCGGCGACGCCGGCATCGACACGGCCAACCTCAGCCACTACCTGACCCTGCAGTACGTCCCGGAGCCGGGCACCCTGCACAAGGGGATCAACCGGATCGGCTCCGGGGAGTACCTGACCTGGACCCCGGGCGGGCGGATCGACGTACGCCGGTGGTACCGGCCGGTGTTCCGGCCCACGCCGGTCGACGACGAGCAGAAGCTCTACCACGAGATCCGGGAGACGCTGCGGGAGAGCGTCCGGATGCACATGCGCTCGGACGTACCGGTCGGCTCGTTCCTGTCCAGCGGCATCGACTCCACCGCCGTGGTGGCGCTGGCTCGCGAGTTCAACCCGAACATCCTCACCTTCACCGTCGGCTACGACGTGCCGGGCTACTCCGAGATCGACGTGGCCCAGGACTCGGCCCGCCACCTCGACGTGACCACCATCCCGACGAAGATCGGGCCGCAGGACATGATCGAGGCGCTGCCGAAGATCGTCTGGCACCTGGACGACCCGGTCGCCGACCCGGCGCTGGTGCCGCTCTACTTCGTGGCGAAGAAGGCCGCCGAGCACGTCACGGTGGTGCTCTCCGGTGAGGGCGCCGACGAGTTCTTCGGCGGCTACACGATCTACCGCGAACCGCTCTCGCTGAGCACCGTCAACGGCCTGCCCGGCGGCGTGCAGAAGGGGCTGCGGGCGGTCTCCAAGGCGATCCCGCAGGGGGTCAAGGGCAAGAGCTTCCTGGAGCGCGGCACCACCCCGATCGAGCAGCGCTACTACGGCAACGCCCGGATGTTCACCGAGGAGGAGAAGCAGCACCTGCTGCGCCGCTACGACCCCTCGGTGCGCTACACCGACGTCACCGCGCCGATCTACGCCGAGTGCACCGAGCTGGACGACGTCACCAAGATGCAGTACGTCGACCTCTACACCTGGCTGCGCGGCGACATCCTGGTCAAGGCCGACCGGATCTCGATGGCCCACTCGCTGGAGGTCCGGGTGCCCTTCCTGGACCGGGAGGTCTTCGACGTGGCGGCGAAGATCCCGGTGGACCTCAAGCTGCCGCCGCGCTCCGACGCCACCAAGTACGCCATGCGCCAGGCGCTGCAGGGCGTCGTGCCGCCGGCCATCGTCAACCGCAAGAAGCTCGGCTTCCCGACCCCGACGCGGGTCTGGCTGCGCGGCGAGATGTACGAGTGGGCCCGGCACGTGCTGGCCACCTCTGGCGCCGGCGACCTGCTCGACCTGTCGTACGCGCTGCGGCTGCTGGAGGAGCACAAGCGCGAGGAGGCGGACCACTCCCGCAAGGTGTGGACGGTGCTGATCTTCTGCGTCTGGCACGCCATCTTCGTCGCCAAGACCCTCGACCCGGGCATCCAGCGCAACCAGTCCGCCCTGCTCACCAAGCCCGTCGTCGGCTCCATGGTCCGCTGACCCCGCGCGGGCTGCCCGCACCTGGATCAAGAGGTTTGCGTCGCCGGAACGGATCCGGACGACGCAAACCCCTTGATCATTTCGGGGTGGGGAAGGGGGTCAGCGGCCGGTGCAGGTGACGGTGGGCAGGGTGTTGGTGCCGGTGGTGTTGGCCAGGAAACCGAAGGTCGTGGTGCCCTCGGGGGCGATCGTGCCGTTCCAGGAGACGTTGCTCGCCGTCACCGACGTCCCGGACGTGGCGTGCGACGCGTTCCAGATCTGACTGATCGACTGGCCGCTGGGCCAGGTCCAGGTGGCTGTCCATCCGGACCAGGTCGCATTCGTGTGGTTCATGATCATGACCTCGCCCTGGAACCCGCCCTGCCAGGAGTTGACCACCTTGTAGACCGCCATGCAGTCGCCGGTGGGCGGCGGCGTGGTCGGGTCCGGCGGGGGGGTGGTCGGGTCCGGCGGCGGGGTGGTCGGGTCCGGCGGCAGCGTGCCGCCCGGGCCGACCCCGGTGACCTCACCGTTGCCGCCGTCGAAGGTGACGTCCGAGCAGCCGAAGAAGTTCTCCTGGCTGTCCGAGCGGACCCAGCGCGAGTAGATGATGTGCCGCCCGCTCTTGCCGGTCGGCAGGTTGCCGCTGAAGTAGTAGTGCCCGTCGTTGGTGCCCACCGCGCCGCGCTGCGGCGGGTTGGTCACCGTGAGGAACGGCTGCTCCTCCAGGTCGCTCCAGGCCAGCGGCCGGGTCGGGCTCCAGCTGTCCTTGGTCACGTAGAAGTAGAACGTGCCCGGGTGGTGGGCCCAGTTGCTGTACCGGAACTCCATCCGCGCCCCGGCGGTCAGGTGGGTCAGCGGCCAGTCCGTACGGGCCAGGTCGTAGCCGCGGAAACCGGTGTTGCCGCCGCTGCACAGCTGCCCGTCCGGGATGAAGCCGACGGTGCGCCCGCCCGCGTCGGAGCGGAGCACGCTGAACCAGTTGTAGAGCGAGTTGGCGCCGCTCTGCGCGACCGCGGCGGAGCAGGCGGGGTTGTTCGGCCGGATCTCACCGGTGGCGGTGAGCCCGTCCTTCCAGCACAGGAACGTCCGGCTGCCCGGGGTCATCGCCGCGCCGTGCGCGGCCGCCGGATCGGGGCCGCTGACCAGCGCGACGGCCCCCACGAGGAGGGTCGCGGCCGCGGTGAGCAACGCGGCCGTACGGGAACGGTGGGACACGGGTTCTCCTGACTCGCGGGGCGTGCCGCCCGAGCCGCCCCGCCGGAAGCGCGTGGGGTTGGCGGCCCCACGGCGACGAGCGGATACGACGATCGCGGCGACGGCCCCGGCGGGACGCGCGCCGTCGACGGCCCGCCCTGCGGGCCGGTGCCCTCGCGGAAAGAACCCGGCAGCCGTCGGCGCGCAGCCCACGCGCCGCCCGGCAAGCGTCATCCCACCACGTGCCGGAGCCGGACGCAATAGCCGTCTCTCGATGTGTCAGACGGCCCGGCGTGACCGTCAGCCCGGCGTGGCGGGGGCGTACCGCTCGGCGAGGTGCTCCCGGCCGGCCGGCGGCTCGTAGGGCTCCGGCCAGAACTCGGTGATGCCGGCGATCCGGCCGGCGTCGTCCAGGTCGAAGAAGCTCACCGCGGGCTGGTCGGCGCCGTCGACCGTGCAGGTGATCCAGGTGGCCGCCCGCGGGCCGGCGCCGGCCACGCGGGTCACCGTGACGTGCCAGTCGCCCGGGTATTCCTGGTTGAACCGGAGGAAGGCGGACCGGCCGCGGATCCGTTCCCGGGTCTGCGGCAGGTGGTAGACGACGTCGTCGGCGAGCAGCGCCGCGACCCGCGGCCAGTCCCGCGCCTCGCACGCGTCCCAGTACGCCAATACCGTGTCTTCTGCGGTCGTCATGCCGCGCACTGTGCCAGCCTGGTGCGACAAGATCTCCCCAGGAGCGTCGACGAATGGGGACCGGTTTCCCGGCGGACGGCGCGACCGGCGACGACGGAAGGACCGTGATGGGATACGCGGTGGTGCTCGGCGAGGCACTGGTCGACCTGCTCGACGCCGAGCACGACGGGGAGCCGGTCTACCGGCAGGCGGTCGGCGGCGGGCCGCTGAACGTCGCGGTCGGCGTGGCCCGGCTCGGCGGTGCGGTGCAGTTCGTCGGGTCGCTCGGCGACGACGTGCTGGCCGGCCGGATCCGCGCCTTCCTCGGCAACGCCGGGGTCGGCCTGGCCGGCGCGGTCACCGTGCCCGCCCCGACCGCGCTGGCGGTGGCCACCTTCGCCGGCCCCGAACCGGACTTCCGCTTCTACGGCGAGCCGCCCTCGTACGGGCTGCTCACCGCCGACGACCTGGACGCGGACCTGGTCGCCGGGGCCGGCGTGCTCTACTGCGGCTCGATCGTGCTGCTCCAGCCGCCGGTGCTGGCCGCCGCGCGGCGGGCCTGGTCGCTCGCCACCGGGCTGCGGGTCTTCGACCCGAACGTACGACCCCGGCTGCTGGACGGCCCGGCCGCGCTGGCCGGGCTGCGCGAGGTGGTGGCCGAATTCGCCGCCGGGGCTCACCTGGTCAAGCTCAGCACCGCCGACGCCGCGCTGCTCTATCCCGGCGAGCCGGTCGAGGGGGTGGCGGCCTACCTGCGGGAACTGGGCGCGGCGACCGCCGTGGTCACGCTCGGCGCGGCCGGCGCGGTGGTCGCCACCGCCGGCGCCGATCCGGTACGCGTGCCCGCGCCGAAGGTGCGCGCGGTGGACGCCACCGGCGCCGGCGACTCGGTGATGGCGGCGCTCGTCGCCGACCTGCTGGTCGACGGGGAGCCGGTCGAGCCGGCCGGCTGGCACGAGCGGGTGGCGTTCGCGCTGCGGGTCGCCGGGCTGGTCTGCGAGTCGGCCGGCGGGGCCACCGCGATGCCGACCCGCGCCGAGGTGCTCCGCCGCTTCGCCGACTGACCGGCCCGGCGGCCGGTCAGCTGGTGCCGTCGAGTTCGGCGTAGCCGCGGCGGGCGGCGGCCAGCGCCGGGCGGGCGCCGAACGGTGCCTCGGCGGCCACCCGCTCGGGCGGCGCGCCGCCGGTGTGCCCGGCCCGGATCAGCCAGGCCAGCTTGACCAGTTGGGCGTGCTGGGCGCGGACGAACTCGGCGTCGACCGGTTCGCCGTGCCCGGGAACCACCACGGTCGACGGGGTGGTCAGCCGGAGCAGCTCGGCGACCGCGTCCGGCCACTGCAACGGGTACGACTCCTCGAAGGCCGGCGGGCCGCTCTGCTCGACCAGGTCGCCGGCGACCAGCACGTCGGCGTCGGGCAGGTGCACCAGCAGATCGGCGTCGGTGTGGCCGCGACCGGGATGGCGCAGCACCACCTCCCGCCCGCCCACGTCGAGGGTGGCCTCGGTGTGCACGGTGTGCGTCGGCGCGAGCAGTGCCGCGTCGACCAGCTCCTCGGCGAGCGCCGGGTGCTCGTCGCGGATCTCCTCGTACGCCTCCCGGCGCAGCCGGTCCGGATGCTCGCGCAGCGCCTCGGCGGCCAGCGTGTGCGCGTACACCGGGCGGGGCGGGTCGGCGGCGAGGGTGGCGTTGCCGAAGCAGTGGTCGAAGTGGTGGTGGGTGTTCACCACCGTCCACGGGTGCGGGGTGACCGCCCGGGCCGCGGCGGCCAGCTCGGTCGCCTGCCCGGCAGTGGAGAGTGTGTCCACCAGCAGGGCGGCGCCGTCGCCGACGACCAGCGTGACGTTCACCCGCAGCAGCGGCTCGCGGTAGACGTGCACCCCGTCGGCGATCTCGACGAACCGGCCGGTCATGACGCCCGGGACGCGCGTTCCACGAAGCGCTGCCGGTCGACCAGCACCCGCTCCACCCGACCCTCGGCCACCGGCTCGCCGCCGTCGGTGACGCTGACCTCGAACAGCAGCCGGCGACCGTCGACCTTGGCCAGCCGGGCCTGGGCCACCACCGTACGGCCGACCGGCGTCGCGGCCAGGTGTTCCAGCTCGACCCGCACCCCGACGGTGGTCGACCCGGGTTGGATCCGGGTCGCCGTGGCGGCCACCGTGGCCGCCTCGGCCAGCGCGAGCACCCGGGGCGTGCCGAGCACCGGCACGTCGCCGGAGCCGACCGCCTGGGCGGTGTCGGCGTCGGTGACGGTCAACTCCACCCGGGCGGTCAGCCCCGGCGTGATGGCGTGCTCCGGCTGTTCCGGCTGTTCCTGCATGGACAAAGCCTAGACGAGTAGTTCCGAATCCCGGTCAGTGGTCGTAGGCGATCAGTGACCGGGTGACGGGTGCGCCGGTCTTGTTGTTGTGCCAGATGGCGGCAGCCATGGCCAGGAGACGCTGGGCCACCCGCAC
>NZ_QGSW01000303.1:0-22742 GCF_003176715.1 Micromonospora sp. S4605 | reverse complement strand
CCGGTACCGGTACCTCCGCTGCCCAGCTCCAGCCCCGGTCATGCCCCGCCCCACCCTCGTGGATCATGAAGTGGTGGCGTCCCGGTGGGTGCCGGTTAGCGGCTGCCGCCGCCCACCACCCCTGCATGGTCGCCCACCGGGCAGGCCGCGCGGGTCGGGATCGGGGTACGGGGGCCGGGTCGGGCCGGTCGCAGTCGCCCGGCCCCGGCGTCAGCTGAGAGCTTCGCCGGCGGGGGCGGGAGCCTCGGCGTCGACCCGGCGGGCCCGGATCTTGTGTCCGACGCTGGTCAGGCAGCGGCCGCTGGCCAGGTCGAACCGCCACCCGTGCAGCTGGCAGGTGAGCTGGTCGCCCTCGACGATGCCGAACCGGGTCAGGTCCGCCTTCAGGTGCGGGCAGCGCCGCTGCACCACCCAGTCGCCGAGGGTGATGTCCTCGGCGTCGCTGGTCCGCTCGTGCTCGTCGTACCAGCCCTCGGCGTACTGGAGCCGCTCCTCCGACAGGCACTTGAAGAACGCGTAGACGAACTCGTTGTACTGGCCGATCCGGGCGGCGGAGAACCGGCAGGAGAGGAAGAGCGAATTGACCCAGTCCACCTCACCGATGTGCAGCAGGTGCTCGACCAGCGCCCGCTCGGTGCGGAACCGGTACCGGACCTTCTCGTCCGCGTACGGCCGGACCTGCTTGCCGGGAAAGTCCACCACGATCGACTCGACGCTCTCCCCGTCGTAGCCGACCAGGTCGAAGCGGACCGGACCGCCGACCCCCTTGGCCAGGTAGATCGACTCGTCCAGCAGCGGCTCGACGCGCCGCTTCAGCTCCTTCAGGATGTCGATCTCGGGGTGCCGCCAGGACGCCTTCTCCGCCTCGATGATCGGGCGCTTGCGCTCCCGCATCTCCTCCAGGTGGGCGACCTTGTTCGCGAAGAACTCCGCCACCGGCACCGGGTGGGTGGTGGTGGCGCCCTCCGTGGTGACCTCGGCGACGCTGCCGGGCAGCAGCACGATGCCGTTGGTGCCGCCGACCTTCGCGTACTCGGCGAGGAACACCGACTGGTCCGGGAAGATGTTCCCCTCGTCGCCGAAGATGTCGTTGAACTGCCACAGCTCGTCGTCGAGGAAGCACGGCGGGCCGGCGATCGGGAAGACGTGCGAGGCGTTCAGGTCGTTGATGTACCGCCAGGTGCGGTCGAACTGCCGGTCCCGCTTCTGCTTGCCGAACGCCGTCTTGGCGGCCTGCGGCAGCTCGTAGACCATCGGGTACCAGATCGCCCCGGAGAACTGGAGCATGTGCGCGTGCACGTGCCCCAGCTCGGCGAAGACGCTCAGGTCGGTGGGGCGGGCGTCGTTCTGGTTCAGCAACCGGACACCGTCGTACTCGACCCAGAGCGAGGAGTCGCCGATCGGGCCGTCGGTCGGGCTGGTCAGCGCCTGAATCATGATCTTGAGTCCGCCGGGCAGCTCCACGACCTGCTCGTTCGGCGCCTTGAGGAACTTGGTGAAGCCCAGCTCCCGGAACTCGTCCTCCATCTCCGAGGTGGGGAACTCGGGGAGCAGCACTGTCGCGTCCTTCGACACGAAGTCGCGCAGGTGCTTCGCGTCGAAGTGGTCCCGGTGCAGGTGCGAGACGTAGAGGTAGTCGACCTGACCGAGGGTCTCCCAGTCGAGCTGCGAATTGTCGGGGAAAGGGAACCAGGAGGCGAAATAGGCCGGATTGACCCACGGGTCGCACAGGATGCTGCCCGCGGCCGTGTCGATCCGCATGCTCGCGTGCCCCGTACCGGTCACTCGCACCGCAGTTCTCCCTCGAGAAGACAAACAAGGTGTACGTCAGAACGCTACCGGAGGCAGTGTGGCCGCCGACCCGCGACGCCGGTAGTGCCGTACCGCCCGGGTCCTTCGGCCCGGGTTCCCGGTTCCCACGCCGGCCGGCGCCGAATCCTCGCCGGAGGCGGCGCGCCGCCGCCCGTCGGCGTCCCCTGGCCGCGTCGCGGGGCGCCCCGCCCGCCAACGCGCCACCGGCACGGGCAATGGCACCGGCACCTCAGCCGGCGGGCCGGGCCGCCGCCCACCGCTGCCGGGCATGTCGCGGCTCGCATCCGGTCGGACCCTGCGCCGGGCCCGGCACGGGGCGTGCCAGACTAACCAGAGATCCGATCGCGAGGGAAGGACCGACAGTGGCAGGAAGCGAGCCGGTAACGTCGCCAGACCAGCACAAGCCCGGGCACCGCAAGGCCGGGCGGATCGGCGCGGTGGTGACCGCGCTGGCGCTGCTGGCGATGATCTGCGGCAACCACGAGGGCAGGGTCGAGGACATCTGGCTGGTCGGCCTCGCCGTGCTGCTGCTGGTCATCGTCATCGGCGACGCGGTGCTGCGGCGCAACGGCCTGCGCTCCTGACCGGAACGGCCGCCGGCTGCGCACCTCCCGCGACACGTACGAAGGGCCCGCCCCCACACCGGGGAGCGGGCCCTTCGTGACGGCGGTCAGCGGCCGAAGAGGATGTCCTGCACGTCCTTGAGCGCGGCGTCCACCTCGGCCTCGAAGTAGCCGCCCTGCACCAGGCCGAAGCGGAGCGTGTCCAGGTCCTTCGGGTTCACCGGCATCGGGTTGCGCCCGGCCATCCCGCCGAGCAGGCTCTCGAAGAACCGGTCGACCTGGTCGGGGTCGTAGCCGCTGCCGAACCGGCGCACCTGGAAGCTGCGGCGGATCTGATCGACCCGGTAGAGGTCGCTGCCGGGCGGGCCGGCCATCGGCGGGCCACCCATCGGCGGGCCACCGGCCGGCGGGCCACCCATCGGCGCGCCGCCGAACCCCTGCTGCGGCATCGGCGGCGGTCCGGCCGGGCCACGACCCCGCGGCTCCCGCTCCCGCTCCGGCATCCGGATCTCGGCGGTCATGTCGGTCCGGCCGCGCCGACCCGCCTCGAAGCCGTCGAACCGCTGCTCGTCCGGGCCGTAGCCCTCCGGGCCGTAGCCGCCGGGACCGGCGGGCAGGCCGCGCGGCGGCGGGCCGCCGTGCCCCATCGGGCCCGGGCCCATCGGCGGGTTCGGGCCGGCTGGGCCGCGCGGCGCGTCGTAGCCCCCACGCGGGGCGTCGTAGCCACCGGCGAAGGCGCCGGTCGGCTCGTCGTAGCGGCCGTAGCGGTCCGCCGGCGGCGGGCCGGCCTGCGCCGGCATCGGCCGGGGCGGCAGCGGCGACATGCCCCGCTCGTCGCGCATCGGCGGACCCATCCGGTCCGGCGGGCCGAGCCGGTCGCCCATCCGGGGGTCGCCGCCGCGCCCACCGCGCTCCTCCAACTCGGCGAGCTGCCGCTCCACGCGGTCCAGGTGCAGGTCGACCTGCCACTCGTCATAGCCGTTGAACCGGACCCGGAAGACGACGTCGTGGACCTCCTGCGAGGCCACCGGGGCGCCGACCGGCTGACCGGCGAGTGTCGCCTCGACCCGGTCGAGGAAGGCGTCCACCTCGTCGACCTTGTATCCCCGGCGGAGCGCCTTACGCCGGAAACGCTGACCCTGACTCGCCACTATGTCTCCTGGTCTCGTTCGCTACGGCCGGTCACGCCGTCGTCTCCGCGGTCCGGTCGGTGTCCCTGTCCTCGGCGGCGGCCAGCTGCCCACACGCTCCGTCGATCTCGCGGCCTCGGGTGTCCCGCACCGTCGTGGACACCCCGGCGTCGCGCAACCGCCGGACGAACTCCCGCTCGACCGGCTTCGGGCTGGCGTCCCAGCGGCTGCCCGGAGTCGGGTTGAGCGGGATCAGGTTCACGTGGGCCAGCTTGCCGGCCAGCAGCCGGCCGAGCAGGTCCGCTCGCCACGGCTGGTCGTTCACGTTCTTGATCATTGCGTACTCGATCGACACGCGCCGGCCCGTACGGGCCGCGTAGTCCCACGCTGCGTCCAGCACCTCGGCTACCTTCCAGCGCTGGTTCACCGGCACGAGTTCGTCGCGCAGATCATCATCGGGGGCGTGCAACGACAGCGCAAGAGTCACTGAGAGGTCTTCGCTGGCCAGTCGGCGGATGGCCGGAACCAGCCCCACCGTGGAAACGGTGATGTGTCGCTGGGACAGCCCGAGCCCCTCGGGCGCCGGCGCGATCAGCCGGCGGATCGCGGCGACCACCCGGTTGTAGTTGGCCAGCGGCTCGCCCATGCCCATGAAGACCACGTGCGACAGCCGCGGCGGCGACCCGGCCACCGCTCCGGAGGCGGCCACCCCGGCCAGGTAGACCGCCTGGTCGACGATCTCGGCGGTGGAGAGGTTGCGGGTCAGCCCGGCCTGGCCGGTGGCGCAGAACGGGCAGGCCATCCCGCAGCCGGCCTGGCTGGAGATGCAGACAGTGACCCGGTCCGGGTAGCCCATCAGCACGCTCTCCACCAGCGAGCCGTCGTGCAGCCGCCAGAGCGCCTTGCGGGTCGCGCCGTCGTCGCAGGCCAGCTCCCGTACCGGGGTGAGCAGCCGGGGCAGCAGCCGGTCGGCCAGCCGCTCCCGGGTCGCGGCCGGCAGATCGGTCATCTCGGCCGGGTCGCGGACCAGCCGGCCGAAGTAGTGGGTGGAGACCTGCTTGGCGCGGAACGCCGGCTCCCCCAGCTCGGCGACCAGCGCACGACGACCGGCGAGGTCGAGGTCGGCGAGGTGGCGGGGTGGCATGCTCGCCCGGCGTGCGCCGGGGGCGTCCGGGTCCACGGGGATCAGGGGCAGGCTCGTCATGGCGCGTCCAGTCTGTCACGCCGGATGGCGGACGCACCTGTCCGGACGTGCCGAATCGACCCTGGCCTCGCGGAGGACCCCGGCACCAGGACGTGACCCATGCCTCAGCCCGCCACCGGTGCGACGACCACCAGCAGCAGGTACGCGGTCGGCAGGGCGAACAGGATCGAGTCGAGCCGGTCCATCAGCCCGCCGTGGCCGGGCAGCAGGTTGCTCATGTCCTTGATGCCCAGGTCCCGCTTGATCATCGATTCGGCGAGGTCGCCGAGGACCGCCGCGACCGAGACCGCCAGGCCGAAGAGCGCGCCCCACCACGGGGCGACGTCGAGGAGCAGCCAGAGCAGCAGGGCGCTGCCGAGCGCCGCCGCGGTGACCGAGCCGGCGAAACCCTCCCAGGACTTCTTCGGACTGATGGCCGGCGCCATCGGGTGCTTGCCGAAGGCCACCCCGGCCGCGTACCCGCCGGTGTCGGAGAGCACCACCGCGACCAGGGTGACCAGCACCCGCAGGTGGCCGTCGTCGGGCACCGCCGCCAGCAGCGCGGCGAAGCCGCCGAGGAACGGCACGTAGACAGCGATCAGCGTGGCCGCGGTGAGGTCGCGCTGGTAGCCGCCGGGACCGTCGCCCAGCCGCCAGACCATCGTGCCGAGGACGGTGACCAGCAGGCCGAGGCTGAGCGCGTCGGGGCCGGCGAACCAGGCCAACCCGACGGTGAGCACCCCGCCGGCGATCAGCGGCACCAGCGGCGGGTGGGCGCCGCTGCGGCGTACCGCCCGGGCCATCTCCCACACCCCGACGCCGACCGCGGCGGCGACCACCACCAGGAAGGCCGGCCGGTAGAGGAAGAGCGGCAGCAGGATCGCGCCGACGCCGAGACCGAGACCGACCGCGATGGCGGCCGGCAGGTTGCGCCCGGCCCGGCTCGGCTGGGTCGGCGGCCGGTCGGCGCTGGCCCGACGCCGCCCGCGCGGCCGCCGGCCGCGCGGAGGCTCCGGGTCGGGCCCGGGCTCCGGCTCGCGGTCGGGCCGCACCGGCTCCAGTTGGGCGGTCGGGTAGTCGTCCGGGTCGCGGTGACCGTTCCGGCCGGCCGGTCGCTCGTCGTACGGCTGGCCGCGGTACGCCTCCGGGTACGGATCGGCCGGCGGGCGAGTCAGCCCACGCGGCTCGGCGTACCGGTCCGGGACCGGGCGGCGGTCCCACGGGGCCGGTTCGACGTCCGGCTCGGGCCAGGGCAGGGCGGTCGGGCGGTCCGGGCGGTCCCAGCCGCGCGGCTCACCGCCGTAGGGGTCGAGGTGGGACATCACGCACCGAGCGGAGCCGGTTCGAGATCCACCACATGACGCAAACGCACAACCATCCCCTACAGGCCCGACTGCTCCTCCGGTCGACCGGCCCGACGACCGGTCGATTCCCGCCGTTCACCGCGAGGTGGCCGGGAATCCTGCCGAGCCTACTGCACCCGCCGGGCCGGCACGGCGGACGATGTCCCGGCCCCCCGCCCGGCCCGCTCGACACCCCGCCGGCCAGGCACACCACGGCGGGGCGGGACCTCCCGTAGCCGGCCCGGATCGGCAACGAGGCCCGCCCCCCGGGCCGGGGGCGGGCCTCGCTGACGACGTACGGCTGGCTCAGACCTCGAGCAGCTCGGTCTCCTTGTGCTTGACCAGCTCGTCGACGTTGGCCACGTAGCGCTGGGTCAGGTCGTCCAGCTCCTTCTCGGCGCGGCGGCCCTCGTCCTCGCCGACCTCACCGTCCTTGACCAGCCGGTCGAGCTCCTCCTTGCCGCGGCGGCGGATGTTGCGGATCGCCACCTTGGCCTCCTCACCCTTGTGCCGGGCCACCTTGATCATGTCGCGGCGGCGCTCCTCGGTCATCTGGGGGAGCAGGATGCGCAGCTGGTTGCCCTCGTTGTTGGGGTTCACCCCGAGGTCGGAATCGCGGATCGCCTTCTCCATGGCGTTGATCTGCGAGTTGTCGTACGGCTTGATGATGGCCATCCGCGGCTCCGGGATGGCCACGGACGCCATCTGGGTCAGCGGCGTCGGCGTTCCGTAGTAGTCGATGATGACCTTGGAGAACATGGCCGGAGTGGCGCGGCCGGTGCGGATGGCCCCGAACTCCTCCTTGGCGTGCTCGACCGCACGCTCCATCTTCTCCTCGGCCTCGAGGAGGGTGTCGTCGATCACCGGTCTCCTCGCCTCCTTCTGTGCTCGTCGTGGGCTGTGCTGGGTGTCGGAGGACCGTCGGGTGGGCCGCGGAGCCCGCTCAGGCGGTGATCAGGGTGCCGATCTTCTCGCCCGCCACGGCACGGATGATGGTGTCGTCGCCCTGCGCGCCGAAGACCAGCATCGGCAGGCCGTTCTCCATGCAGAGGCTGAACGCGGCGGCGTCGGCGACCCGGAGGTTGCGCTGCAGCACCTCGGAGAAGGTGATCGAGTCGAACTTGCTGGCGGTCGGGTCGACCCGGGGGTCGGCGGTGTAGACGCCGTCGACGCCGTTCTTGCTCATCAGCACCACGTCGGCGCGGATCTCCAGCGCGCGCTGGGCGGCCACCGTGTCGGTGGAGAAGTACGGCATGCCGGCACCCGCGCCGAAGATCACCACACGGCCCTTCTCCAGGTGCCGGATGGCGCGCAGCGGGATGTACGGCTCGGCGACCTGGGCCATCGTGATCGCGCTCTGCACGCGGGTCTCGATGCCCTCCTTCTCCAGGAAGTCCTGCAACGCGAGGCAGTTCATCACCGTGCCGAGCATGCCCATGTAGTCGGCCCGGGCCCGGTCCATGCCGCGCTTCTGCAACTCGGCGCCGCGGAAGAAGTTGCCACCGCCGACCACCACGGAGACCTGCACGCCGCGCCGGGCCACGGTGGCGATCTGCCGGGCGACGGCCTGTACGACGTCCGGGTCGACCCCGACCGCGCCACCGCCGAACACCTCGCCGGAGAGCTTCAGCACCACGCGGCGGGCGCGGCCGGGGGGCGGCGCCGTCGGATCGTCCGCCGCCAGCGTCCGGTCACTCACAACCTGCGTCATCCGCCCCGCCCTTTCCCACGCGCGCGCCCCGTGCGCCGCATACCGCGAACCTGCCGCTGCCGACCCTATGTGACAAGGAGGCCGCGGTGCCTGTCACGTACACCGGCGGCCTCCTCGTCGACGTTCCTGCCCACGGGCGCGTCGCGCCCGATCAGGCGGCTCAGGCCTGGCCGACCTCGAACCGCACGAAGCGGGTGACCTCGATGCCGGCCTCGGCCAGCATCTGCTTCACCGTCTTCTTGTTGTCGGCCACCGACGCCTGCTCGATCAGGACGTAGTCCTTGAAGAAGGCGTTGACCCGACCCTCGACGATCTTCGGCAGGGCCGCCTCGGGCTTGTTCTCCTCGCGGGCGGTCTGCTCGGCGATGCGCCGCTCCGACTCGACCACGTCGGCCGGCACCTCGTCGCGGGTGAGGTACTTCGGCCGCATCGCCGCGATCTGCATGGCGACCGCGCGGGCGTCCGAGTCCGACGCCTCGTCGTCCGGGGTCGACCGGCCGGCGCTCGCCGGGGCGGTGGTGTACTCCACCAGCACGCCGACGGCCGGCGGCAGGTCCTGGCTCTTGCGGTGCAGGTAGACCGCGGTGGTGCCGTCGACCTTGGCGAACCGGTTGAGCACCAGCTTCTCGCCGATCTTGGCGGACTGCTCCTGGATCAGGTCGGCGACGGTCTTGCCGTCCAGCTCGCTCGCCAGCAGCTCCTCGGCGTTGGTCACGCCGGTGCTCGCGCCGTGCTCGACCAGCTGCTGGGCCAGCGCGATGAAGGCGTCGGTCTTGGCGACGAAGTCGGTCTCGCAGTTCAGCTCGAGCAGCGCCTTGCCGGAGTGCGCGATCAGCCCGTTGGCGGCGGTACGACCGGCACGCTTGCCGACGTCCTTGGCGCCCTTGACGCGCAGGATCTCGATGGCCTTGTCGAAGTCGCCCTCGGCCTCGGTCAGCGCCTTCTTGCTGTCCATCATGCCGGCGCCGGTGAGGTCGCGGAGCTTCTTGACGTCCGCGGCGGTGAATTGGGACATGGCTCTCTCTTCGATGTTGAGACGGCGTGTGGATGGTCAGAGGTGCCGGTTACCCGGATCCGGGCCGGATGTGCCCGGTTGGCCCGTCGCCACCCCGCCATCCGCCGAAACGGACGGCGGGGCGGCGACGGTACGCCTCACTCCGCGGCGGCGGCGGCCGGCTGCTCCGGCTGGTCCTCGGCCTTCTTCGGCTCCTCGAGCAGCTCGCGCTCCCACTCGGCGAGCGGCTCGTCGGAGGCCACACCCGGCTCCGGCTTCTCGTCGGTGCCCCGGCGACGGCCGGAACGGGCGATCAGGCCGTCCGCGACGGCGGCGGCGACGACCTTGGTCAGCAGCTCGGCCGAGCGGATCGCGTCGTCGTTGCCCGGGATCGGGAAGTCGACCTCGTCCGGGTCGCAGTTGGTGTCGAGCACCGCGATCACCGGGATGCCCAGCTTGCGGGCCTCGTCGACGGCGATGTGCTCCTTCTTGGTGTCGACCACCCAGATCGCGGCCGGGAGCTTCTGCATGTCCCGCAGGCCACCGAGGGTACGGGTCAGCTTGACCTTCTCGCGGGAGAGCTGCAGGGTCTCCTTCTTGGTGTACCCGGCGGCGGTGCCGCTCAGGTCACCGAGGGCCTCCAGCTCCTTCATCCGCTGCAGCCGCTTGTACACCGTCTGGAAGTTGGTCAGCATGCCGCCGAGCCAGCGGTGGTTGACGTACGGCTGGCCGACCCGGGTCGCCTGCTCGGCGATGGCCTCCTGAGCCTGCTTCTTGGTGCCGACGAAGAGGATGCTGCCACCCTCGGCGACGGTCCCGCGCACGAACTCGTAGGCCTTCTCGATGTAGTCGAGGGTCTGGCGCAGGTCGATGATGTAGATACCGTTGCGCTCGGTGAAGATGAAGCGCTTCATCTTCGGGTTCCAGCGCCGGGTCTGGTGCCCGAAGTGGACACCGCTCTCCAGCAGCTGACGCATGGTCACGACGGCCATGGTGGGGTACTCCTTGCGTCCCTGGTTGTCCCGCCCGGCCGGCGGCCGGGCGTCCTGGCGCCCGGTCGCCGGCCATGGCGGGCCCGACCAAGATCGGGACCAGGGAGGCCGTCGCCCCACGACGGCTCGTGGAGAGGGCGCGCGAGGTCGACCGCGCGAGGCGGTCGCCAGTCGACCAGTGTACGCCCCTTCCCCGCCCGACGACCCCCGGGTGCGCGCGGCACCGGCCGGGCGGTCAGTTCGCGGCGAGGGCGGCGGCGACGAAGAGCACCAGACCGACCGTCAGGTACGCCGTCGGCGGACGCAGCCAGCCCCGGCCCCCGTCCGCCAGCGCCAGCCCACCGGTGCGCAGCCCGTAGAGGCCGACCGCGAAGATCGGCAGGCCACAGACCAGGAACGTGCCGACCACCACGTCGGCGGCCGACACCGGGTCACCCGTCACACCGGTTAACAGCACCCGCAGCGCGGGGACCTCGAAGACCGCCACCAGCACCGCGAAGAGCACGGCCAGTGCCGGCCGGCGGGTCCGGTAGACGCCGTCGCCGACCGGCACCCCCGGGCCGGCCACCGGCGGGTAGGCCAGCGGTTCGCCGCGCGGACCGACCGACGGCATCGGCCCGGTCGGCATCTCCAGCGGGTGCGGCGCTTCCGTGACCGGGCTGGCCGGCTGCACCGGATGCGTCGGCACGGCCCCTCGTCCGGGCACCTCCGCGGCGCGAGCCGGCTCGGTCGCGCGGGCGGGCTCGGTCACGCGGGCGGGCTCGGTCACGCGGGCGGGCTCGACGATCGGGTACCCGGCCAGCGGGGCCGGCCGCATCGGGTCGGCCCCGGCACCGGTCAGCGGGTCCGTGGCAGGCGTGGCGGGCGTGGCGGGTGTGGCGGGCGTGGCGCTGTCGCGCGATTCCCAGGCGGCCCGACGGCCCGGACGATCGCCGGGCAGCTCACCGGAGGTCTCCACCGGGTCCGGTTCCGCCCGGCGCGAGCGGCCCGTCCGGTATCCGTCCGGCTCGCCCCGGCTGTCCTCCCGCGGGTTGGCGGCGGCGTACCGCCCCGGGTCCACCGCGGCGAACCGCCCCGAGTCGGGCTCCGCCCCGAAGCGACCGGAGTCCTGCTCGGCCCTGAAACGCCCGGGATCTGGGTCTACCGGGAAGCGCCCCGAGTCGGGTTCCGCCCCGAAGCGGCCGCTGTCCGGGTCCGCGTCGAAGCGGCCGGGGTCTCCGTGACGGCCGGCGAGGTCGGCGTACCGGCCCGCCTCGGCGGCGCGCTGCTCCGGCGGTCGGAACTCGTCGTCCCGGTACCGCGGCTCGGCCGCCGCACGCCAGTCCGCTTCGCCGTAGCCCCGCTCCGCTTCACCGGAATACCAGCGCGGCTCTTGATCTTCAGCAGAACTCCGTCGTCCGTCCACGTCCGGCACCGTATGTGACCCGTCGGGCGGGCGCCATTCGCCCCCCGGCCAGGCCTTCCACCCGCTCGGCCAGCACTGCACTCCAAGATCGTCTGATGTTCGGCAGGGGTGGGTGAGCCGTTCCGTCCTGCTCAACAGCAGACGATCGCCGGGCGGCCCGGCACGCTGAGCGGGGCTCGGACGGCGTGGCCATAGCACAGCAGGGGCATGATCGTCCGTTCGTCCACAGCCGCTCCCGCTGTCCACAGCCTGCCGGGACGGGACGGCGCGTACGGCCCGGTCCGCGGGACCGTGCCGGCATGACGACGCGGAACCAGGCGGTCGGCGCGTACGGCGAGCGCTGCGCGGTGCGGCACCTCATCGAGGCGGGGCTGCGCCCGGTGGCCCGGAACTGGCGCTGCCCCGCCGGGGAGATCGACATCATCGCCTGGGACGGGCCGGTACTCGCGTTCTGCGAGGTGAAGACCCGGGGCACGGGCGAGTTCGGCACCCCGGCCGAGGCGGTCGTCCCGGCCAAGGCCCGCCGATTGCGCGGCCTGGCCGCCCGGTGGCTGGCCGAGACCGGCACCACCGCCGACGAGGTCCGCTTCGACGTGATCGCGGTACGGCTCGGCGACGCCGGGGCGGCCCGGGTGGAGCACCTGAAGGGGGCGTTCTGAGATGGCTGGCGTGAGCGGGTGGCGCGGTCCGGCGGGCGGTCAGGGTGGCGCCGACGGGAGAGGGGCGCCGGCATGAGCTACGCCAAGGTGCTCTGTGTGGGGCTGGTCGGGGTGACCGGGCACCTCGTCGAGGTGGAGGCCGACCTCGCGCCCGGCCTGCCAGCGGTGGTGATCTCCGGCCTGCCGGACACCGCCTTGCACGAGGCCCGGGACCGGGTCCGGGCGGCCGTGGTCAACTCCGGCCAGCGTTGGCCGAACCGGCGGATCACCCTCAACCTGCTGCCCGCCACCCTGCCGAAGTTCGGTTCGGCGTTCGACCTGGCGATCGCGGCGGCTCTGCTGGGCGGCTCGGGCGAGTTGCCGCTGCTCCCGCTGGAGCGGGTGGTGGTCCTCGGTGAACTGGGCCTGGACGGCACGGTCCGGCCGGTGCGCGGCGTGCTGCCGATGGTCGCGGCGGCGGCCCGGGCCGGCGTCGACCGGGTGATCGTGCCAGCCGACAACGCCGCCGAGGCGGCGGTCATCCCCGGGATCCGGGTCCGCGCGGTGGACACCCTGCACCGGTTGGTCAGCTTCGTCCGCGACGGCGAGCCGCTGATCGAACCGGTCGCCGACGGGCCACCGCCGGCCGGGGAGGGCCCCGACCTGGCCGAGGTCGCCGGGCAGGAGCTGGGCCGGCGGGCGCTGGAGGTGGCCGCGGCCGGTGGCCACCACCTCGCGCTGCTCGGGCCGCCCGGAGCCGGCAAGACCATGCTCGCCGAGCGGCTGCCGTCGATCCTCCCCGAACTGGACGACGAGGACGCGTTGGAGGTCACGGCGCTGCACTCGATCGCCGGACTGCTGCCGGCGGGCGGCCGGCTGATCCGCCGTCCGCCGTTCCAGGCGCCGCACCACAGCGCCACCGTGCCGTCGCTGGTCGGCGGCGGCTCGGGGCTGGCCCGTCCCGGCGCGGTGTCGCTGGCCCACCGGGGGGTGCTCTTCCTCGACGAGGCGCCCGAGTTCAGCAAGGGCGCGCTGGACGCGCTGCGCCAGCCGTTGGAGAACGGCCGGGTCCAGCTGGCCCGCAGCCGGGGCGGCACCGAATACCCGGCCCGGACCCAACTGGTCCTGGCCGCCAACCCGTGCCCGTGTGCCAAGCCGGGCGGCGACACCTACTGCGAGTGCTCGCCGCTGGTGCGCCGACGCTACCTCGGCCGGCTCTCCGGTCCGCTGCTGGACCGCATCGACGTGCAGGTGCGGCTGCCCCCGGTCCGGGCGGCCGAGCTGATGGAGGCGACCGTTGCGAGCGAGTCGTCGGCGGCGGTCGGCCGGCGGGTGGTGGCGGCCCGGCAGGCGGCGGCCGCCCGCTGGTCGGCGATCGGTCGCCGGCTCAACGCGGAAATACCCGGCCCGTTCCTGCGCCGCCCGCCCTGGCGGCTCGCCGCTCGGGACACCGCCGAGCTGCGGTCGCGGCTGGACTCCGGGTCGATCTCCGCCCGCGGCTTCGACCGGATCATCCGCCTCGCCTGGACCATCGCCGACCTGGACGGGCGGGACCGGCCCGACCGGGAGGACGTCCGGGAGGCCATCGGACTCAGGACGGGGGAAGGGTCGTGAGCGGGGACGAGGAACGACTGGCCCGGGTGGCGCTGACCTGGCTCACCGAGCCGGGCACCCGCGCGGTGTACCGGCTGGTCCGGCGGCTGGGGCCGGTCGCCGCGCTCGACCTGCTGCTCGACGGCGGAGCACCGGACGAGAAGCTGCGGGCCGCGGTGGCCGCCCGGTCGGCCGGCGGGGACGCCCGAGCCGTGGCCGCCGAGGCGGTGGAGCGCACCGAGCGGCTCGGCGCGCGGATCGTGGTGCCCGACGACGACGAGTGGCCGGCACACGTCGAGCAGCTGAGCAACCTGCGGCTGCCGGAGGCGTACCGGCGGGTGGACGTCGAGACCGATCCGCCGCTCTGCTTCTGGGTACGCGGCTGCTGGCCGCTGGCCGAGGCGTTCGACCGGTCGGTGGCCGTGGTCGGCGCGCGGGCCGCCACGGCGTACGGCACGCACGTCGCCACCGAACTCGGCTACGGGCTGGCCGACCGGGACTGGACGGTGGTCTCCGGTGGCGCCTTCGGCATCGACGCGGCGGCACACCGGGGCGCGCTCAACGCCGGCGGCACGACAGTGGCGGTGCTCGCCTGCGGGGTGGACCGCCCCTACCCGATGGGCAACGCGGCGCTGTTCGACCGGATCGCCGACACCGGGTTGCTGGTCAGCGAATGGCCGCCCGGTGCGGAGCCGCTGCGGCCACGGTTCCTGATCCGCAACCGGGTGATCGCGGCGGCCACCCGCGGCACCGTGCTGGTGGAGGCCGCGGCGCGCAGCGGCGCGGCACAGACCACCCACCGCGCGATCGCCCTCGGCAAACCGGGGATGGTGGTGCCCGGGCCGGTGACCTCCGCGATGTCCGTCGGCGCGCACGAGCTGCTGCGCGAGTACCCGAAGGCCCGGGTGGTGACCGGCGTCGCGCACGTGCTGGAGGAGGTGGGGCCGATCGGTGAGCTGGCGCCCGTCGCACGCGGCCCGCAGCGGCCGGCCGACCTGCTCGACGACGAGGCCCGGTCGGTCGTCGAGGCGTTCCCCCGGCGGGGCACCGTGGCAGTGGACGTGCTCGCCGCGCGGGCCGGCGTTGACGTGCGGACCACGCTGCGAAAGCTGTCCATGCTGGAGGAACTCGCCCTGGTGGTCCGCCGCGAGGACGGCTACCGGCTCGCGCCGCCACCCGCCGGAACGGCCGCCGGTGGGCCAGCGCCGAGCCGCTGACCAGGGGTCCGAATGACGGCCCGCCGGGTCGGGGTCACGCACCTCAGCGGCCAGCCGGACGTGGCCCAGATTGCCCGGGCGCAGACCGGTTCGGTGCAGTCCGCTACCGGGCGGACGTGGCGCGCGACATCGCCGCCGCACCGGCGGTGCCGGGCGCCGCCCCGGGGACGACCCGGATGCGGCGCTCGGCACCGTGGTGCTCTGCCCCTGCCGTCAGCTCCCCTCGGCACGGGCGGGCCGTTCAGCGGGCGGTCGCGTATGCGGCGCACCCGATCAGCTCGAGTGACACCTGGAGCCGCTCCAGGCTGATGTTCCTGGCGATGGTGTCCTCGGGGGTGTGGTACGGCGGCTCCAGCAGGGCCGGGGTCTCCTCGCCCCGCCAGGAGAAGTTGGCGCTGGCGATGCCGACCTCCTGGAAGGGCTGGTGGTCGCTGGAGCCGCGCTGTGTCACCGGCGAGATCCGCGGATCGTAGCCGAGGCGAGCCGCGGCGGCCGCCACCTCGTCGGTGGCCCGGTTGGCCTCGCCGGTGTACGAGAGCAGCCAGTAACGGGTCGCCGGGTCCCAGCTGGTGGCCACCATGTCGTTCTGGTACACCGCGAGGATCCGGTCCCGCTCCGCCTGCGGGAGCTGCCGGACGTGGTAGCGGGAGCCGACCAGCCCCTGCTCCTCCGAACCCCACAGGGCGAACCGGAGGTTGGCCTCGACCGGGATCGCGCGCAGCACCCGGGCCAGCTCGAGACAGAGCACCGTGCCAGAGCCGTCGTCGTTGGCGCCGGGCGCGCCGATGACCGTGTCGTAGTGGGCGCTGACCATCACCACCGGCCCACCGGCACCCGAGCGCCCCGGCCGGTCCGCGAGGACGTTGTGCGAGGTGAGGCCGCGGTGTGCGGCGGTGGTGACGCTCAGCGTGAGCCGACCGGCGGCGAGCAGAGCGCGCAGTCGCTCCTTCTGCGCCTGGGCGATCCCGACCACCGGGATCGGTACCGGCGAACTGGCCGAGCCCGGCAGCGTCGGCGAGAACGTCCCGGTCCGTCGCGGGGGTACGCCATCGGCGGCGAGGAACACGACGGCGGCGGCCCCACGGGCCAGCGCGGTGGCCACCAGTTGTTCCCGGCGCGCCGCCACGTAGTCGACCAGCACGACGCGACCGGTCACGTCCGCGGGATAGTTCTCCGGCGCACCGGCGCCCACGTCCACCACGTCACCGCTGACCGTGGTGTCCAGCGCGGCGTGCGGGGAGGCGCCGACCTGCCAGTTCAGGTCGGTGGGGAGCCCCGCCGGCGAGGCGAGCTGGGCGAGGAACTTGTCCGCCACGGCGAACGGTTCCAACTGGACGTCGTACCCCAGGTGGTCCAGCTCCTTGGCGATGTAGTCGGCGGCGCGGCGCTCGGACGCCGTCCCGCCGATGCGCGGCCCGATGTCCTCGCTGAGGACACGCAGGTGTGACAGCGCCCGCTCGGCCGACACCTGCGCGATGACCTTGCGGTCGTCCGGGGTCAGCGCCGGCGGGCGGTACGCGCCGGGACGCTGGTCGTCGGCCGCCCACGCCGGTGCGGGCAGGGCCACGGTGGCGGCGCCGCCGAGGGCGATGGTGAGCATCCGCCGTCGGTTCACGGTGGAGTGAACTGGGTCGGTTGAGGATGGAAGGGGATGGCCGCCGTTGGTCATGGGTCCTCCTGGTCTTTCGGAGCCCGTCGACCGATGGTGATCGGGCTCACGGAAACTTGAACCTATCCACTCTTCCGCCGTCCTCCAAGATCCGATCGGAGGGCCGCCGGAGGGCCGTGCAGCCGCCCTGACCAGGCCGGCTGGCCAGGTCAGGGCGGTGGAGCGGGCTGCGGTTCAGCGGCGAACTCCGTACGCCGACGACGATGGCGGGCACACCGGGGAGAACGACCAGATTGGCCGGAGCGCCGGTCGCGCCGGTCGCTGGGGCCGTCAGGGTCCGGCATGGACAGTCGACGACCGCTGCGGCCAGCGGACGACCGATGGCAGCGCGTCACGTCAGCTGGCCCACCGCAGGCGACCCGGTCTCTTCGCCCGCGGGAGGTGCCGCCGCAGGTGGCCGACCTGGGCGACAGGCGGTCCGAGCCCGATGCGGAGCGCCCGACAGCGCGGCACTGCCGTGCCCGGGCCGGCCGTGAGCGGCCGATCAGTCGCCCTCGAACCGGATCTCCATGTCCCGGTCCCGGCACCGCCGGGCGAGCCGGTCCAACCGGCGGACGTGGGTCAGCTCCGGGGTCGTCCGGGCCACCTCGGCCAGGCAGCGTAGTTCGGCGAGGAGCTGGGCCACCTGCTCCGCGGGGACCAGCAGCTCACCGATCGGGTCCACCCGGTCGAGCAGCGGGGTACGTCCGCCGCCCCGGACCCGCCGGACCAGATCCAGCAGGACGTCGTCCGGGTCGGGCAGCACCTCGGCCGGCACGTACGACGTCCGGCGCCGGCCAGGACCGGCACCGATCACCCGGTAGAGGACGACTTCCACCCCCATGGCCGGTCCCCCTTCGTCGAGCTCGGCCGGGTCGCACGGGTGGAGCCGATCCGGGCTCACCGCGCCCCGTGGAACAAGTCTGCTCGTACCGGCGGCCGGAATCCATCACTGGCGGGTGTGGACAGTCGAGGGAATCCCATATCCACACACGTGATCCGTTCAGGCGGCTCGGCCGGCGGCTGCGTCGACCGTAAGGTGGGTCTGTGCGACGCTCCGCTGCGGCTGGGTCACCAAGCCGACGTGACACCGTGCGCCGGCCGGTCATCCAGGCGAGGGCGCCGGTCGATCCGGCCGCGGCCCAGCCGGGAGTGGGGCAGGAATGAGCCGGGAGTCGCACAGCACCCGGGCCACTCACGAGGTCCTGCCCGTGGCGATGCGCGAGGCGGTGGACGACTTCGCGGCCCACCTGGCCGGGGTGCGTAACCGCTCCGCGCACACCGTGCGGGCGTACGTCGCCGACGTGGTGTCGCTGCTCGACCACGCGCGCCGGATGGGCTGCGCCCAGCCGGCCGACCTCGATCTGACGGTGCTGCGCAGCTGGCTGGCGAAGCAGCGCACGACGGGTGCCGCCCGGTCGTCGCTGGCCCGGCGGGCGGCCGCGGCGCGGACGTTCAGCGCCTGGGCGCACCGGTCCGGGCTGCTTCCCACCGACGTGGCGGCGGCCCTGGCCAGCCCTCGCGCGCGGCGCGAACTGCCCACCGTGCTCCGCGCCGACCAGGCGGCCGCCCTGGTCGAGGCCCCCGGCACGCCCGAGCGGACGCCGCCGGCGGGAAACGCCGATGCGCACCCCGGCGGTGACGAGCCACCAGTCGAGCCGACAGCCGAGGCGGTGCTGTTGCGTGACCGGGCTCTGCTCGAGCTGCTCTACGGCACCGGGGTCCGGATCAGCGAGGCGTGCGGGCTGGACACCGCCGACGTGGACCACGGCAGGCGGGTGGTCCGGGTGCTCGGCAAGGGCGGCCGGGAGCGCGCCGTGCCGTACGGGATCCCGGCACAGCGGGCGCTCGACGAGTGGCTGCGCCGGGGCCGCCCCGTGCTGACCGCGCCACACTCCCGGGACGCCCTCCTTCTGGGCGCCCGGGGCGGCCGGCTCAACCCGACCACCGCCCGCCGGATCGTCGGCGGGTACGCCGAAGCGGCGGGTCTGCCCCGGATCAGCCCGCACGGGCTGCGCCACTCGGCCGCCACCCATCTGCTGGAAGGCGGCGCGGACCTGCGCGCGGTGCAGGAACTGCTCGGCCACTCGTCACTGGCCAGCACCCAGATCTACACGCACGTCTCGGTGGAGCGGCTGCGAGCGGCGTACCGCCAGGCCCACCCCCGCGCCTGACGTCCACGGTGCCGGTGCCACCCGTCGTCGGCGGCCGGGGCGGCCTGCTCGCTGGACCGCTCCCGCCGGGTCGGCAGGCCCGCCGGCCAGTCCACCGGCCGGCGGCCTTCCCCGGCCACAAGCCTCCTGCTGGTGTACCGGGGGCGCCGGCCGCCCCCGTGGCCGGTCGAACCAGGCAGTGGAAGATCGTCCAGCGGCTACGATCACCGGGTGAGCGTCCCGCAGCCGCCCGAGCCGATTCCGGGCGCCCGCCTGCTCTTCTCCCTCGACCCGGCGGTCAGCCACCTCAACCACGGCTCGTTCGGCGCGGTGCCCATCGGCGTACAGCGGGCCCAGCAGCGGCTGCGCGACGAGATGGAGGCCAACCCGCTGCGGTTCTTCACCCAGGGGCTCGTCGACCGGATCACCCACACCCGCCGGCACCTGGCGACCGCGCTCGGCGCCGACCCGGACGGTACGGCGCTGGTAGCGAACGCCACCACCGGGGTGGCCGTGGTCCTCCAGTCGCTCGGACTACGCCCGGACGACGAGGTGCTCACCACCGACCACGGCTACGGCGCGGTCGAGCTGTCCATCCGGCGCGAGTGCCACCGCACCGGGGCGGTGACCCGGACCGTGCGGGTGCCGCTGGCCGCCACCGACGAGGAGATGGTCGAGGTGATCCGGGCCGCGCTGCGCCCCGGCCGGACCAGGCTGCTCGTGGTCGATCAGCTCACCTCGGCCACCGCCCGGCTCTTCCCGGTCGCCGCGATCGTCGGGGTGGCCCGCGAGCACGGCGTTCCGGTGCTGGTCGACGCCGCGCACGCGCCCGGCATGCTGCCCACCCCGGTGGACAGCATCGGCGCCGACTTCTGGGTGGGCAACCTGCACAAGTGGGGCTACGCGCCGCGCGGCACCGCCGTGCTCGTGGTGGCGCCGTGGTGGCGGGAGCGGATCGAGCCGCTGGTGGTCTCCTGGGAACAGGACACCGGGTTCCCGCAGCGGGTCGAGTGGCAGGCGACGCAGGACTACACCGCCTGGCTGGCGGCGCCGGCGGGCCTGTTCACGCTGCGCAGCCTTGGGGTCGACCGGGTACGCGCGCACAACGCCGCGCTCGTCGCGTACGGCCAGCGGGTGCTGGGGGACGCACTCGGGGTGGCGCCGGCCGACCTGCCGGATCCGGGCGGACCGGGAATCGCCATGCGGATCGTGCCGCTGCCACCCGGCCTGGCCACCACCATCGACGCGGCTCGGGCGCTGCGTGCCCGTATCGCCGAGCGGCTCGCCACCGAGGTGGCGATCATGGCCTGGGACGGGCGCGGCTGGCTGCGCCTCTGTGGCCAGGTCTACAACTCCGCCGACGAGTACGAGCGGCTGTCGGTGCGGCTGCCCCCGCTGCTCGCCCTGCGCTGACCCCGGCGGGTGACCCGCCACTCACGCCCCCGCCGACCAGGACGACGCCGGCGGGGGCCGCGCCGGACAGCGGCAGCAGTCGCACCGGCCCGAGGCCGAGCAGCACCAGCGGGTCGAGGTACTCCGCGCCGCGCCGCAGTCCCCAGTGCAGGCAGGCCGGCGCCGGGCAGCCGGCGTGCCCGGCCAGCAGCGTGCCCAGCGGAGCGCCGGCCGAGACCGGGGCGCCCGGGCGGACCGCCGGTTGGACCGGCTCGTGGGTGGTCCGCAGGCCACCGCCGTGCCCGACGGTGACCACCGGACGGCCGGCGACCAGCCCGGCGAAGAGCACCGTGCCGGGTCCGGCGGCCCGCACCGTCGCGCCTGGCGCGGCGGCCAGGTCGACGCCGCGGTGACCGGGAAGCCACGGCTGCGGCGGCGGGTCGAACCGGCGCACCAGGTGCGGCGGGCCGTCCAGCGGCCACCGGAACAGCGCCCGGGCGACACTGGCCGCCGGAGCCGCCGGACGATCCGGCACCGTCGGGGGCGGTGTCCGCCGCCGCCCCGGCGGAGCGGCGGACCTGGGTGCCGCGGCCACCGGCACGACGATCGCGGCCGTGGTGGCCCGCGCCGGCCCGGCGGCCGGTGGGCGGGAGAGCGGCTCCGGTCCACCGGCCAGCAGGGCGGCGCAGAACGCGGCGACGGTGCGGAACGAGGTCGGTCGCATGGGCGCAGCCTGCCCGGGGAGCGACGGACTTCGCCGCCTTCCGGCGGCCGGCTGTGGACGGCGGAGCCTGCTGTGGACGGCCACCGATCCGGCCGACGATCTGCTATGTGCCGGCGGCCGACCCGCCCCTAGGCTGGCTCGATGACCAAGGACTGGTACGCGTGGCACGGCGACTACGACGAGCCGGGATCGGCGCTGTCCCGCCGGTTGGCCGAACTGCGGACGCGGCTGCGGGAGGCGCTCGACAACGCCCGGCCGGGGCCGCTGCGGGCGGTGAGTCTCTGTGCCGGGCAGGGTCGGGACCTGATCCCCGTGCTGGCCGCGCATCCGCGTCGGGACGACGTGACCGCCCGGCTGGTCGAGCTGGATCCGCGCAACGCCGAGCTGGCCCGGGCGGCCGCCGCCGACGCCGGTCTGACCCGGGTGGAGGTGGTGGTCGGGGACGCCGCCCGCACCGACGCGTACGCCGACCTGGCGCCGGCGGACCTGGTGCTGGTCTGCGGGGTGTTCGGCAACATCTCGGAGGCGGACATCCGGCGCACGGTGCGGCACTGCGCGGCGCTCTGCGCCACCGGCGGGACGGTCTTCTGGACCCGGCACCGGCGCAGCCCGGACCTGGTGCCGACGATCTGCGACTGGTTCGCCGAGGAGGGCTTCGTCCCGGTGTCGGTGAGCAGCCCGGCGGACGGCGTCGGCGTGGGCGTGCACCGCTTCGCCGGCGAACCCCGGCCGCTGCCGGCCGGGGTGACCATGTTCGAGTTCGGCAGCGACGACCACCGGCCGTGACCCGGAGCGGGGCAACCACCCCCGGGCGGCCCGCCGTCCCGACCCGGAACGGGGCAACCACCCTCGGCGGCCCGCCGCGACCCGGAACGGTCGATCAGACCCGAGGCGGCACCCCCAGCCCGGCCCGAACCCGGCGGCCACCAGCCGGTTCGACGTCCGGCCGGGGGTTCTAGGCTGGGCCGGGTACGGCGGGCGCCGCCGCCGCGGACCGGGAGGCCACCATGACCACTGTGGACGAGGTGAGCCGGCCGTCCCGGCTGGCCGAGCCGGACGAGGCGATCAGCGCCGAGGAGCTGCAACTGGCGGCCCGCAACCACGGCATCCCGCTGGAGGCGCTCCGCTACGACGTCACCCCGGCGGGGTTGCACTACCTGCTCATCCACTACGACATTCCGGACCTCGACCCGGCCGGCCACACGTTGCGGGTGGACGGCGCGGTGGCGCGGCCGCTCACCCTCGACCTGGCCGACCTGCGGGCCCGGCCCCGGGTCACCCACCGGGTGACGCTGGAGTGTGCGGGCAACGGGCGGGCGCTGCTGCACCCTCGCCCGGTGAGCCAGCCGTGGCTGGTCGAGGCGGTCGGCAACGCGGAGTGGACCGGCACCCCGCTGGCCCCGCTGTTGCGCGAGGCGGGCCTCGGCGCCGACGCCGTGGACGTGGTCTTCACCGGCGCCGACCACGGCGTCGAGCGGGGTGTCGAGCAGGACTACCAGCGGGCGCTGCCGGTCGCCGACGCGCTGCGCGAGGAGGTGCTGCTGGCGTACGAGATGAACGGCGCTCCCCTGCTTCCGCAGCACGGCGCTCCGCTGCGGCTGATCGTCCCCGGCTGGTACGGCATGGCGCACGTCAAGTGGCTGCGCTCGATCAGCGTGCTGACCGAGCCGTTCACCGGCTATCAGAACGCGGTGGCCTACCGGTTACGGCAGGACGCCGAGGACCCGGGCGTGCCGGTAACCCGGATCGAGCCGCGGGCGCTGGTCCGGCCGCCCGGCTTCCCGGACTTCATGTCCCGGACCCGGGTGCTCCGGCCGGGACCGTGCACCCTGGACGGTCGGGCCTGGTCCGGGCACGCCCCGGTGGTGGCGGTGGAGGTGACCACGGACGGCGGCGCGACCTGGGCGCCGGCCACCCTGGACGAGCCGACCGGTGGGGAGTTCGCCTGGCGGCGCTGGCGCTACGAGTGGGACGCGCGGCCGGGCCGGTACGTGCTGAGCGCCCGGGCCACCGATGCCTCCGGCCGGACCCAGCCCGTCGAGCAGCCCTGGAACCGGGGCGGCTTCGCCAACAACCTCGTCCAGCAAGTGGACGTGGCGGTCATCCCCGACTGACACCCTCACCCGAGGCCCGCGGGGTCAAGGTCGATCATGAAGTTTGTTGTCAGCCGCCACGGCGTGTCGCGACAACAACTTCATGATCAATGCGGCCGTCTACCGGCGCGGCGCGGGGGTGGGGTGGGGT
>NZ_QGSW01000222.1:0-22869 GCF_003176715.1 Micromonospora sp. S4605 | reverse complement strand
GCGGGTGGCCCAGCGTCTCCTGGCCATGGCTGCCGCCATCTGGCACAACAACAAGACCGGCGCACCCGTCACCCGGTCACTGATCGCCTACGACCACTGACCGGGATTCGGAACTACTCGTCTAGACCGCAGCCCCGACCGCGGTCCAACCGTCCGCGAGTACATCGCGGCGGAGGTCAAGCCGCCATTGCCGCCTAGCGGCCCCAGCGGCACCGACCTGGCCGGCGTCG
Organism: Micromonospora sp. S4605; assembly: GCF_003176715.1. Taxonomy (NCBI): domain Bacteria; kingdom Bacillati; phylum Actinomycetota; class Actinomycetes; order Micromonosporales; family Micromonosporaceae; genus Micromonospora; species Micromonospora sp. S4605. The sequence goes on along the minus strand of NZ_QGSW01000222.1, from coordinate 22,639 downwards.
GCGCACTCCCGGTCACCACCGGGCTCGGCCTGGACGGCCCCGCCGCTCTGGACGCCGCCCGCGCCCTGCTCGTGGCCACCCTCACCTCCGGAAGCGCCGACGACCCGGACGCGCAAGGCCGCGTCATCATCCCGGCCTCGACCCTGGCCACCCTGCTCGGCGTGGCCGCGGTCGACCTCGACCCGATGCAACGCCTCACCGTCGCCCCGACCTTCGCCGCGGCGCTCACCCTGCTTGAAGAGGAGATCATCCGCCGCAGCCGGATCATCGCCGACCAAGAGGCCGCCACCGTCTTCGCAGTACGCGAGGAGTGCACGTTCGGCGAACCGCTGCCGCAACTGCTGCTCATCGCCGACGTCCCCGACGAGAGCTGGCACACCCGGCTGGCCACCGCGATCCGACTCGGCAAGAACGTCGACATCGGCACCGTCCTGATCGGTGCCTGGCTCGAGGGCACCACACTCACCGTCGCCTCCGACGGCACCACCGAGGGCGGCGACGGCGAACGCGTCGCCGTGCTCGACACCGCCACGACCACCGACATCATGACCATGCTCGCCGAAGCGCACGGCGATGCCGAACCCCCTACCGGCCGGCCCGTGCCCGCACCCGCCCGAACGCAACGGGTGACCGCCACGCCAGTCTCCGACGACGGCGCATCGGCCGAGACCGAACGCCTCGGCACCGCCCCCCAGCCCGCCGACCCGCAAACCGAGTCAGGTACGGCCCCGAACGACGCAGCAGAGCCGACGCAGGGCGGCGCCGGTAGGCGGGTTCACGCCCGCGTGCTCGGCGTACCCGCGATCCTCGGCACCGACGGCAAGCCCGTACGCGGCCTGCGCGCCAAGAGCCTGGAACTGTTCGTGTACCTGGTCGTCCACCGCGGCGGCGCCAGCCTCGACGACATCATGGAGGCGATCTGGCCGGACGTGACCGTCTCCCGCGCCGCGGACCGCCTCTCCACCTGCGTGGCCAACCTCCGCACCACCATCCGCTCGGTCGCCCAAACCGGCACCGAACCCAGCGACGACGCACCCAAGATCGAACCAGTGGTCAATACTGGTGGCCACTACCACCTCAACTCGAACCTGCTGCAGGTCGACTGGTGGACAGCCCAAGACGCCTACGCCCGAGTCGCCACCGCGGCCGACGACGACACCCGTCTCGCCCACCTGCGTACCGCGATCGCCGCCGCCAGCGGCGGGCTGGCCGACGGCAGCGGCTACGAGTGGATCGACACCGACCGCGAGCACGCTCGACGCCGCCTCGTGAAGATCTATGCCCAGGCCGCGGGCCTGCAGGCCGACAGCGACCCGGCCGCCGCGCTCGCCCTCTACGACACCGCCCGCGCGCTCGACCCGCTCTCCGACGAACTAGCCCGCCGGGCGATGCGTACCGCCGCGCGGCTCGGCGACGCCGCCGGCGTACGGGAACGCCTCACCGCGCTGCACCGCGAACTCGACGACGCCGGCATCGACATCGCCCCGGACACCGAGGAACTCGCCACCAGCCTGCTCCGCGATCTGGCGAACCCATGAACGACCCATACCCGACGCAACTGCTGCCCGGCTCGCGAGCCCGCGCCCACCTGAGACGGGCATGAGCACCGGGTGGGCCATCGTCGCCGCGGCAGCCGCCGTCGCACTTGCCGGCACCGTCCGGACATGGATCCTGGCCTTCAGCGTCCCGTACGGCCACCCACCACAATCGGCCTGCCCCAACTGCCGGACCGCAGTCATCCCACCCGAAAGGATGGGGCTGCTCGGATGGTTACCGCCGAACGGCCGATGCCGCACCTGCACGTCGCGGATCGGGCCGCCGCCCGGAACCGTCGAAGCCGTTCTCGCCGCCGCAGCCGGCACGCTCGTACACACCACCACCACGCCGGCCGCGACGCCCGTCCTGGTCTGCCTCGCCGCAGCAGGCGTCACACTCGCGTTCGTCGACCTCGCCGCTCGGCGTCTCCCCGACCCGTTCACCACGGTGTCCTTCGCCACAGCCGCGGTCGTCGTCCTGCTGCAGATGCTGACCGGCGGAGGCTGGAGCCAAGGGCTGCGCGCCGCAGCAGCTGCGGGAATCACCGGCGGCTGCTACCTCCTGCTGACCCTCATCGCCAACGGCGGCTTGGGCGATGTGAAACTCGGACTCACCACCGGCCTTCTGCTCGGCGCGCACAGCTGGACAGCAGTCCTGATCGGAGGACTCGTGAGCGTGCTGATCACCGCTGTGATCGGCTCGACGCTGCGAGCCGCCGGGCGTCGGAAACCAGGCGACGACATCGCGCACGGACCCTCGATGCTGGCCGGAGTGGTGATTGCCCTGGTCACGCTCACCTAGCCAGATCCTCTGCAGAGAGCAGCCACGCCATACGAGGCACAGGCTGACTAACCTCCTGGAGTCAGTCTGCGACGGACAGTAGCTTCGTTTGACACAAAGATAGGACTGTCGCGCCGTGCGAGCGCGTCGCTGATACGCGGTGCCCGCGGTCCGGCCCCGGCAGCCCGTTCATGGCGGGAAGCCAAGCGGACAGCCGGCGATCGACAGACGCCGCCACCAAGGTCGACTCCGACGAGCTCCTGGCTCGCGCCCGTGCTCGGTATGGACTCGGCTAACTTCGTCGACCTCTGCCTCAATCCAGAGGCCGGGCTCCTTCGCACGGCGCGTGCGACCACGTAACGCCGATCGCGGCCGAAGGGCGCTCGTGTTCACCTGAGCCGTCCAGCTTCTCGATCGCCCGCTCAAGCCGACCGGTGACCTGACCGATACGTCTGCACACGCCAGGGCTGCGAACAACGCTCCGCCAGGGTCCAACGCCGTTGGGGTCGACATACTCAAGTTCCGGCTTGATCCCGCCAAGCCCTAACATGACGCTGGCACGACCCCGGTGAGGGGCAAGGTGCGCTTCAAGGAGTGCGATTGGCGAGCAAAAACAGGCACGACTGGAGTCCTGCCGCTCGGGACCAGTTGTTCGGTCCCGAACCGGCGTGCGACGACCCCTCGCCCGCGCATGCGAAGGCAGTCGCTGCCTGCCGAGCGACCCTGACAGAGGTTCACCGCCTGTCGCGGGACGCCGCCGCCGCAGAGGAGATGACCAGGCAGTTTCTCGACTTCCTTACGTCGGCGGACGTCACCGACGCACCGCCGACTGGCGCACCGATGAGAATCGTGCTGATGGGGCGGACGATGGCCGGCAAGAGCACCCTCCTCGCGGCGCTCACCGGCGGCTCTGCGGACCGGATTGGGGACGGCAGGCAGCGGTACTCGCGCGACGTCTTCGCGGCCCCTGCGATGGACCTGCACGACGTTGAGATCGTCGACACTCCCGGAGTGGGTGCCAAGGACGGCGCGGACGACGTCGCCCTAGCGATGGCTGAGGTTCCCGGTGCCGACCTCGTGCTGTGGGTTGCGAGCAACGACTCCTTCCAGAAGGAGACCGCACAGGCGTTACATGCGGTGGCATTGCGCGGCAAGCCCGTCGTTGTGGCATTGAACTGCCGTGCACCACTCGTGGACGAGCTGGACCGCGAGGACTTCCTGGAGGACCAGGATTCAGTGTTCGCCCAGCACGAGGGTCACTTCAAGACAATCCGTTCCCATCTGTCCGCTGCCGCCGTACGCCCCGTCGCCGAGGTGATGCTCCACGCCGAGGCCGCCCGCCAGGCGCGGGCGGACGGCGACCACGGTGCCGACCTCAGGGAAGCGAGCCGCCTCAGCGCCCTGCTCGCCGTCCTGGAACAGGAAAGCAGCAAACGCCGCACCGCCCGGCGGGTACTGCGCGAGGCCGACGAGGTTCGCTCGCAGGCACAGGCGTTGAGCGAAGCCCTCGCCGCTGTGGAGCAGGAAACCCGAGAGATGGTCAATGTCGGCCGCGGGATGCGCGTAGACCAGGAACGACGGACGGCACGCCTGGTCGATGCCTGCATGCAGAGGATGGAGGACGACGTTGTCCGCCTCGTCCGCCGCCGGCAGGAGTGGCACCAGAACGTCACGGACTTCGGCCCGCAGGTCGTCGAGCAATGGGACACGGAACAGGCCGCTCTCGTCGCCGAGCTCGGCGAGGCGCTGAAAGCACGGCTCACCGACCTCGCCGGGGCAATCGAGGAAGCGGCTGCCGCCGCTGAGCGCGAATGGACGACGGCTGTCCGCCCACACCTGAAAGTCACCGGGATGCGCGACTTCAGAGGGCTGTGGAAGGGGAAAGCAGCCGGGGTTGCGGTTGGGGCAGGCGGGGCGCTTGCCTCCATGGCGCTTGGCGCGTACGTGGGTTCTCTGGCAGGTCCAGCCGGCACCGTCGTCGGCGCCGTCGTCATGGGCCTCGGTTCGCTACTCGTCACTCCACTGCGCAAGAAGGTCCAGTCACTCTTCACGAGCAAAGCGAAAATCTTGGAGAGGAACCGCGACCTGCTGCGAACCGAGATCAGCAAAATCCTCAATGAGCTGGAGGACCAGGCGCTGGCCGAGGTGTCGGCGACCATCGCGGGGGTTCGGGAGGCACTCACCACTTCCCACGCGCGACGTGCAAAGGCCGAGGCCGCCGCGTTGGCCGTGGCCGACCTTCTGGCTTGTCAGCAGCAGGTGGTTGACTCCGCGGTCTCCACCCTCGACCAGGAGACCGTCCGCTGCCTGCTGCGCGCAGCCGGCCGACCTCGGCTAGCTGCGTCCGTTGGGAAGGTGACCCGGCTTCCCGGGGTCTGCATCGCGATCGAGGTGCCTGATGAAGCCCTGGCGGAGGCGTCGCTGTTCCCGCCGTCCTCGCCCGAGATCCTGGCCTTCGGGCGCACACCGTCACCTGACCTGCCGGGCGCGGCCGCGGCGTCATACGTCCTCGGCCTGACGGAAGAGGTACCGGCCTCCATCCGCTGTCGCCCCGACGGCACCATCGTCATCACCAATGCTCCAGCGCCGAACCAGGTACTGCAGGCCTGGTCCGCAACCCTGTCTGACCACCTGGGCACCTCGGTGGAAATCGTCGGACCAAACGCACCGAGGAGCGTGCAAGCATGAACGACCTCCTGTACCACTCTGCCCCCGCCGTGGCGCGCGACCTCTCGGAGCGGCTCATCAGGCTGATCCGGAACCTTCGACCCGATGAGGCGTCGAGACTCCAGCGGATGCTGACAGTGGACGAACACGAACGCCCCCAGATGGTCCTCACCGGGCAGTACAGCAGCGGCAAGTCGACCTTGATCGAGGCACTCACGGACGGCAAGTATCAGGTTCCGATCGACTCGGCGGTCACGACGGACAAGGTCGAGGTCTTCGACTGGGACGGCCTGGTCGACCTGGTCGACACCCCAGGCGTGCAGGCCGGCCGGCGGGAGCACGACGAACGCGCCGAGGAGGCGCTGCGCTCCGCAGATCTTGTGCTGTTCACCGTCACCGTTGACTTGTTCGACGACCGCTTGGTCGAACACCTGCGGCACGTCACCGAGGACCTGCGAAAGGCGCCGCAGTTGCTTGTGGTGATCACCAAGTGCCGTAGCCTTCTCGCGGCCGAAGGAGTGCGGGAGGCCGCGGTCCGTGACGCCCTCGGCAGCTTCGCCGACCATGTGCCGTGGGTCCAGTGCGACGCCAAGACCTACCTGGACGGGCTGCAAGAGGTGGACCCCTCGCGGGCCGCACGCCGCATCGCGGCGTCGAGGATGGACGAGGTCAGGGACACGATCAACCGGATCGCGCGGGCCCGCGGTGACTTGGCCCGCTTCCGTGTGCCGCTCCAGCAGGTCGCCCTCGTCGCGGGCGAGGCACTCGCCGCCCTCACGGATAACCCCGACGAGGAAGCGGTCCTGACCGTCCTCGCACGCCAGCGCACCGCGCTCACCACGCGCCGTGGGCTCTTGGACTCGGCCCTCGATCGGCAGGAGACCGAGTTCCGCACAGCGTGTATCCGGGCAGCCGAGCACCTCGCCGACACCGTGGAGTCGATCGACGAGTCACCGACCCCCGACTGGTCCAGGGTCGACGCCGCTACCGCGACTTTGAACGACGAGCTGAGCTCGGCGAACCAAAGGTTCGTGGACGGGGTGCGCGCCGTCCTGGACTCTCAGCTTGCCGACTTCACCTCTGAGGTGCGGGAGATCGAGGCGTCGCCGTACGCCCGCCAGTTGCTCGCCCTTGACGTCGAAGGAGACATCGAGACGCGGAACATCCCGGTAGACCCGGGCCTGGTACGGCAGCCAGGTCAGAAGCAACCACGCGTCCCGGCCTGGGGTGCGAAGTCGATCGAGCATTTGAAGGACTTCCAGAAAGTCTGGGGTGCAGGTGACGGCATCAAGAACTCGGCAGGCAGCGTGGGGCACAAAATCGTCTACAAGCTCGGAAAGCTCGCCGACGTCAAGTTCAAGCCGTACCAGGCCGCGCGGTGGGCGAACAACATCGGAAAAGTCGCCAAGATCGGCGGCGCTGTGCTCCCTGTTGCTCTTGAGGCGTACGCGGTCGTCAACGAGGAGCGTCAGGAGGTGCGGGCTGCGAAGGAAAAGATGCGCCGCCGGAACGCCCTGGTCGGCCGCGTCCTTGCGCAGTGCGATGACATCTCGAGCAAGACGCTCATCCAGGTACGCGGTGAACTCGACGCCGAGTTCGGCAAGGCGCTCCGCGCGATCGACGAGGTGAACCGGTCAGTCCACGACGCCAGGGCCTTCCGTACCGACCTGGACCGCGAAATCAGCGCCATTCAGGTCGAAGCCCAGTCAATGCTCGATCAACTCGGAGTGCCCGCGCTGCAGGCGTGAGAGTGGAAGCGGAGCCTGATCACTATTCCCGAGCGGACGGCCGAGATCCTCGACCGACGTATACCCCGGACACCGCGCCAGCCGGCTGGCTCAGATCGATGCCGCGCACGGCGAAGAACCCGACGGGGTCAACAGCGTTGGACTCGGTCGCGGGCTGGCCAGTGTGGGTTTCCAGGTGCAGGTGTGGTCCGGATGAGTGGCCGCTGCTGCCGACTTGGCCGATGATCTGACCAACGGCGACTTGCTGGCCCACGTCGATGGACGGGCGGCGGACCATGTGGCAGTAGCGGGTGACGCTCGAGTCGGGGTGCAGGAGTTCGATGTACCAGCCGCAGCCGCGGACGGTGACCGGGTCGCCGTCCACGTCGCAGGAGTAGGGGTCTCCGTTGATCAGGTGGGCGTTGCAGACCACGCGGATGACCAGGCCGGACGCGGCGGCGTGGATCGTGGTGCCCTTGGGTGCGGCGATGTCGACGCCGTCGTGGCCGGGCCGCTCTGTGGTACGGAAGCCGGACACCAGGGGTCCCTGGACCGGTTTCATCCAGCCGCCGACGCTGATGCACTGCTCACCTGGGCCGGCCGTACCGCCGCCGGGTTGGCCGGAGGCGAGCCCGACGAGGACGTTCGCGTCGCCCTCCCACTTGGCGTAGGCGTCAGGGTAGGCGGAGCGCTGCACGGCTTGCGCGGCAACGGTCAGCGGCATGGTCTGCCAGCCCGGGATGGTGACGAGCTTGCGGTAAAACGCTCCCGCCGCGTACTCGGGGTTCATGATCTGCGCGGGGGTGCCCCAGCCCTGGCTGGGCCGTTGCTGGAACAGGCCGAGCGAGTCGTGGTCGTTGTTCTCGCCGAGGTGGCCGAGGTTGCGCAGCCCGGATTCCTGCAGCGCGGTGGCGACGGCGATGATCTGTCCGCGGACGGGGATGCCGTCCTGTACGCCGACGGTGACGATGATCTGGGCGTGGTGCAGTTGCTCGGCGTCGTATCGGCCGGTGGTGCCGCTCGGGGTGGTGATGACCGAGCAGGCCGACGCGGCGCCGGTGAGGGTGGCCACGCCGGCGACGCACAGGAACGCGACGGCGAGGACGACAGCGCCGACGGTGGCGATGGCGCGGCTGGTCATAGCCGGCGCCGGAGCGTGAGTGCGGACATGGCGGCTTCCCTTCGAGGTGATGTGCCGGCGGCGATCTGCCGCGGACGCCGGACGGTTCCGGCACGGGCCTCGAAGGGGTGCGCCGGTGGCGGGACACGGGTGTGTTCCGCCACCGGCGGTGGATGGGTCTACGAGGCGGATGCCGGATGGTGCGGTACGTGGCCGTTGGTGGTGGTGGCCAGCTGGGCGATCCGGTCGATCAAGGTCAGCGGCGAGTCGAGCAGGCCGCTGTTCCCGGTGCGGCGGATCCACTGGACCTGCCGCAGGGAGATGCCGTGCCGCTGCGCGAACTCGGCCGGCTCGATATCCGGGTCGGCCTTGAGTTCGGCCCACAGTTGCCGCCACCGGTCGTAGGACGCCTGGTCCTGCGGCACGCGGCGCAGCACGTCGGCGGGCGGCATCGGCCCGGCCAACGCACGCGGCGCCGCGGGTTTCCGTGCCGTGTCCGAGTCGGCTCCGCTGTCCGGTGGGGCCGGGGGTAGTAGGTCGGCGCCGATGACGCGGGCCCAGCCAGGCACGTCGGCGTGGGCGGTGAGTGCGGCGGCGACCGCGTCGAGGTCGAGGGTGGTGGCGGCGATGTCGGCGCGGACCGGGTCGTCGTGCCGGGACCGGATCAGCGACTCGACGTGGGTGGCGAGGGCGGCGCGGCGCTTTTCGTTGCGTAGTTGCTGGCGGGCGGCGTCGAGGGAGTCGTGCAGCGGGAGGCGGTGTGCGAGGGCGAGGGAGCGGGCGCGGCGGGTGACGGCCGGCTCGCGCCACCATTGGGCGATGCCGTAGACGGGCGCGGTGTCGGCGAGTTTCCCGGCGGCCCGCAGCGCGTCGCGGCGGCGGGCGGCGCTGTGCATCAGCCACACCGCGTAGGCGAAGACGCCGAGGCCGCCGAAGACGGCGGCCAGGTAGGGCACATCGTGGTGGCCGAGGACGTTGATGGCGACGCCGACGGTGACCGATCCGGCGGACAGGACTCGCCACCCGTAGGCAGCCTCGCCGAGGCGCTGCCGCCAGTCGGCGAACGCGGCCGTGACGACACCGCCAAGGTCGATCACGGCGGCGAACGGGGCAACGAGGGCGGCTCGCCACCACCAATCGAGGCCGTCCGGCCAGGGCGGGGTCTGCACGCCGACCCAGATCTGGCCGATGGTGGAGCCGAGGGCGGCGATGACGTAGAAGATCCAGGCGGCGTGCTCGGCGGCCCAGCCGTGCGGGCCGTCGCCGAGCTTGGCGGTGAGGTTCATCGCTCGTTCGCCGCCGGCGGGGTCGTCGTGGACGTGAGGGCCATGGGTTTCCTCCTGCGTATGCGAAGAGGCCCAGCGCCACGGTGCGGGACGCTGGGCCACGTGGGCGTGTGCGTCCCGCCGGGGACGGTCACCAGCAGCCGGTGTCCGTCGAGAAGCGGGGATGGTGGATCAGGTGTCCTTCGCTGGCCCGCATCGCGTCGATGGTGGCGATGACGGCGTCGTCGGACATGAAGGTGTGGGCGGTCACGACTCGTCCCGCCACGTCCAGTGCTCGCCGGTGCCGTTGTAGCCGCTGCGGAACCCGCGGCGCACCACCGTGCCGGCCTCGTCGACGATCTGGACCTGCCAGTACACGCCGACACCGCGTAGTTCCCGAAGCACGAGTCGCTCGATCTGGTCCACGCTGATGAACGGGGTTCCCACCCCGGCAGGGACGTCCGCGTCGGCGTCGAGGGTCGGCCCGCCGTGCAGGCACTTGTGGCCCCGAACCGAGACGTACAGCAGGCGCAGCATCACACGCCTCCGCTCGTGTCGGGCCGGGCTGTTACCTGCCGGCCGGGCACCGTTGGCGCCTCGGCGGTTCGTCGTGGGTGGTGCCGGTGGGCGTGGTGGATGGTGTGGACATCGGCAGGGTCGACGACGTCCCACCTCCAGCCGAAGCCGACGCGGTAGCGGCCGTCCTCGTCCGGGGCGATGACCTCGACGAGCGTGGGGTCGCTGTGCAGGACGCGGCTGTCGACCACGACCAGGCTGCCCAGCCACGACAGCGACGCCATGTGCTGTAGCGCGTCGAGCCACGCCTCGTCGAGATGGGTGCCGGAGGCGCCCGACGCGGTGATCGCCGCCGTCATCTCGGCGTGGTGGCTGTCGACGATCGCGCGCATCACCTGCGGGGTCACCGTGAAGACCTTCCAGCCGTTCCACGTCCCGGCCGGGATGCCGGCGAACCCTTTGCGGTAGTGGTGATGGCAGGAGAGGTCGGTGTTCTCCAACCAGTCACCGCTGAAGACGTGCGTGTCGGGGCGGCTCGTGCTCATCGCGCCACCGCCGTGGCTCCGGCCGCCGCGAGGGCCGACGCGGCGTTGAGCCGGCGCAGCCCTCGCCATTCCAGGTCCCGGATGGCCTTCGGGCTGCGGCCCACGACGGCGGCGGCGAGATCGCGGGGGTAGCCGTCGAGGTCACGCAGCTGGATCGCGGTGCGCTGGTTGTTGGTCAGGCGGACCATGCCGGCGACGACGGCTAGCCGCCGCCCGACGGTGAGCGTGCGCCGCGCCGGGGCGGCGGCCGGGGCGATGGCGGCTCGGTCGTGGATGTCGGGGGCGGCGCGCAGACAGCGGTGGGCTGCCCAGCCCTGGCGAGTGCGGGCGTGAGCGGCCAGCTGGCGGAACCAGCCCGTCACGTCCTGCGGTGCGGACGCCAGTTCAGTGAGCGCGTCGGCGAAGGCGTCGTGCACGACGTCGGGGATCGCGTCGCGGTCACGGTCACGCAGCCGGACGGCCAGGTACCGGGTGACCAGGTCGAGGTGCTGGGCGTAGAGCCGGCCGAACGCGTCGCGGTCGCCGCTCTGGGCGCGGCGCAGCAGGTCAAGGGTGGCCGGTGAGGTCTCGCGGCGGGGCCGCGCAGGGCGGCGGGTGTCTGCCATGACGGAGCTCCATTTCTCACGATCGAAATTGGGGTCCGGGCACGGCCTGCTGGCCGTGCCCGGAGGTGGTGCCGGGGCCGGGCGACGGCCAGGTGAAGCGGTGTCGAGATGACGAGCTGGTGGGTGCCTGGGGGCCTCGGCGAGTCGACTGGTCAGGTCCCGGTTAGGTCCGCTGGGTGCGGTGGCCCGCATTCAGGCGAGGGCCTGTTCGGCCTCGGCGCAGGTCATCGGCGTTGACGGCGACGGCCCACCAGGCGCGTTGGTGGGTCACGCTGACGCTGGGCAGTCGACGACCACGACCGCGACCGGTATGGGCTGATCGTTGTGCCAGTTGCCGATGACGGCGTAGCCGTGAGGGCGAGCTGGTCTCCCGATCCGCGCTGAGCTCGGCGTTGGCGAGCCGGACGACGCCAGTGCGTTAGTCCCGTGTCACGGCGCGAAGCGTTGCCGCCAATGCGGCTGTCTTGGTCGCCGTTCGGAAGATCGAGACGGCGTTGGCGGCGATGTCCGCGACACCGTCTACCCGCTCTCGCTGAGTGAAGGGCAATCTCGCGTGCGGACCGACGCGGAACGCGGGCAGGTTGTAGTGCTCACGAGCAACGACTTTCCTGTCAGCGGTGGTGTACTCGTCGAAGGACCCGAGGTCGAGCCCGTCGATGTCCGTCTCTCGGTTGCCGGTGCAGACGACGACGAGGTCGTACGTGCGGCCATCGATGAGTGCCGCGCCGGGCAGCGCGACGGGCCGTGCCCGGCGACCCAGCACGTTGAGTCGCCGGACGCCGAACCCGTCCGGCCGCAGGTAGCGACCGATGGCCTGATATCTGCCGCGGATGTCTTCCTGCCACTGGTCGCACGTCGTCGGCAGGTCGTCGGAGTACCAGTCGATCCGGTCCACTCGGTCCAGCGCGGCAGCGGCCATGAACGGTTGCGGCGCGATGCCCAGGCACGACTCGACGGCGCATTTGGCGGAGTCACCGCCACCGACAACCGCGACACGTCGCAGACCACGCAGCGGCCACATTCTGGCCATGCGCTGCATGAAGTGCGGGAAGGTGAGGATCGTGGTGCCGTTGGCAACGTCCTGGTCGTCAGGGTCACCCAGGCCCCGGGCGTCGATGACCCGCCCGGCGAGAAGCGAGGCGTTACCCTCGATCTCGATCTGCACCCCGGTTCCGTCACGTGCGACCGACAGGACCTTCGCGTTGGTCGCCACGTCGGCGAACTGCGCCAACGCGAGGCGGATCACGAACGCCATGTCGGTGTTCGTCTGGTACTCGACCATGGACATATTCGCTGCCTGGATCGGTGCGCCCGGCAGGTAGTTCAGGCTTGCCCCCTGGTCGCCTGCCAGTCCGGCGCTTCCCGCTCGGTTGCGGGAGTTGAGGTAGAACGTCGGCCGCGCGGTCATGGCGAACGTGCCACCGACGCGCTCGCCGCGTTCCAGCGCCAGCGGCTTCGGGTAGCCGCTGAGGACGCGAACGGCGGCGTACGCGGCTGCGTGGAATCCGCTGCCGATGATGACCTCACGGTCGATGCCGCTGGAGCTCAGCGTGTCCTGCTGACGCGGCTCGTCCGACCAGTAGGCGTCCAAGACCTGGTCAGCGAATTCGCGACCGTAGGGGTCCAGGGCAATACCGGTGAGCTTCGCCTGCCACGGGCTCGGGAACTCCGACTCCCGTTGCGTCATCGCCCGCATTCCCTCAGCGGCAGATTGCCGCAAGGTGACGGCGGTGAGAAGGGACTCGATCTGCGCGGATGGCTCGAACATGGCCCCGCATCCTTTCCTCGGTCACCGGGGCACCGCGCCGGGCCGCGTACCCACCCCGGGGCGTCCCCGGGGTTGCGGCACGCGGCCGGCACGATCCCCGGAACGGTCAAACGGGTGGGTAGCTGGGTCTGGCGTTACCAGTCCCAGGTGGGCAGGGGTCGGATGCGCAGTGGCGGGATCCGCCGCCACGACGCGGCGAGCGTGGTGGGCTGCGCCGGGTGCCGGATCACGTCGTAGTCGCGGACCCAGACCGCGTACCAGGACGCCGCTGGTGCGGCCTGCCGCAGCAGCTGATCGGCGCTGAGCGGAATCCCGGCCAGGACCGGGTGTTCGCTGGCCCGGTACCGAGAACGCCGGCCGGCGAGCATCGGGCAGGCCCGGCTGCTGTACGCCGCGCACGGCGGGCAAACAGCCGGCTCGGCGGTGCACTGATAGGCCAGGTCGGACTCCCGAACAGCACCGCCCGCTCGCCCAGCCGATGGCCGCAGACCTGGCACAGGGTCCGGGTCAGGCACCGGTACTGCGACAGGTCGGTGAGCTTGCCGAACAGATACAGCCCAGTTGACGTGGCCGGGGTGATCCACGGGACGACGAGTCCGCCGGAGCGGGGCCGGTCGACCAGGTGCACCGGGATGTCAGGCGTCGCCGTCACCGGCACCACCACCTTCGTCCGGCTCGGTTCCGGGCTGCGGTGTGAGGTCGGCCAGGACATGGTCAACATGGGCGACCGGTCGGACTCGCGGATCGGTGCGCAACAGCTCGTGGCAGCCGGCCGACACGGCGGATGTGACCGGACCAGGCACGACCATGCCGACGCGGCCCAGGTCGATGGCCTGCCGGACCGCCTGCATCGCCCGGCTGCGCAGCGACGCTTCGACCACGACCGTGCCAGCCGTGAGCGCCGCCAGCAGCATCTGGTTGGCCGCCGCACGCTGCAGGTTCGGCCGGGCGCCTGGGGGCCAGACGCTGAGCAGCAGGCCATCCCCGGCGAGGCGTTCGAACAGCCCGCGATGCTGGTGGGGGTGGAGCTGGTCGAGACCGCAGGGCAGGACCGCGACCGCGTCACCATCGACAGCCAGCGTGGCCCGCAGGACTGCGCCGTCGATCCCGAGCGCGCCGGAGGACATCACCGTCCAGCCGTTGCCCGCGAGCTGAGCGGCGAGGTCGGCTGCCACGTGGTTGCCGTAGTTGCTGCTGGCCCGCGAGCCGACAATGGTGACCGAGGCCGCCTGCCGCGGGATCGGGGCCGGCCCGCGCGCCCACAGACACACCGGCTCCCCGCCGTCCAGGTCACGCAGTCCGGTCGGCCAGTCGGGATCGGTCGGGATCACCACCCGCCCTTCGCCGCGCCGGGCCTCGTCCACGGCGGCGGCAGCCTCACCCCACAGCCGTGACACGGGCAGATGCCGGATCTCCGACCGGGCGACGAACGGCACGCCCCGCACCGACAGCATGTCGAACGTCTCGACCGGGCCGTGCTCGGCCAGCAGCTTCCGTAGGCGGGAATCGCCCGGCTCACACAGCCATCCGAGCGTGGCCCGCGCGATCCGCTCGTCGGAGTAGGTATCCATCACGCGGCCACCTGCTCGACAGCCCCAGCGCCAGCCAGGTCGATCATGGCCGGATCAAATGCGTCGGGACCGGCCTGCGTCGGATCGGACTCATCAGTGCTGTCGGCCGGGGTGAGGTCGGTCAGGATCTGCTTGGCCACCCGCAGCACCGTTTCGGCGCATTCCTTGACCAGGTCCATGTCGCCGCCTGCCCACCCGAACACGTAGGCATCGCTGTAGGCCGCACTGTCCATGCCCAGCGCCCGCAACACGATGTGCGCGACGCTCTCGGCCTCGGTCTCGCCCCGCCCGCGGTGCACGTTCTCGCCGACCGGGGCGGTGTCGAGGTGCCCGCAGCGGATGTGCGCCAGCTCGTGCAGGGTGGTCTTGGTCCGCTGGGCCGGGTCGACATCGTCCCGGACCTGCACCATCTGCACTCCCGGGCCCCGGACCGTGACCCCGTTCGCGCCGCGCAGGTAGCCGGTCCGTGGTGCCGCGAGTTCGAACGTGTACCCCTCGTCCTTGATGAGCTTGACCAGGTCGTCGAAGACACCGGTCGGGTCGTCGCCGACAAGCAACTGCGGGCTGTTCCCGCGCTTTTGCATCCGGCGGCGGACTAACACGGTCGGTGGTTCGAACGGTTCACCGTCGGTCTGCGACAGCTCGAAGGTGTTGGCCAGCCCGAAGCCGACCACCTGCACGGCGGGACGACCGGACGGCTCCCGCTTGACCTTGCGTCCGGCCGCCTCCCACTCGGCCGCCTGTTCCTCGGTCGGCCGCCGCTTGATCGGCGCCCAGATCTTGAACGCCTTCTCCCCGGCACGCACGTACCGCTTGTGAGCCTTCCATCCGGTCGAGGCGTCCTTGCGGCCGTACGGCAGGAAGTAGCGGGGTTCGATGCCGCGCTCCTCGGCCTGGACCAGCAGCAGGATCTGGTTGCCCAGGCTGTACCGGGCGCCGAACGTGGCCACGTGGTCGATGAACTCGACCCACTGCGCCGGTTCGGCAGCCATCCGGGCCAGCCGGTCGTCGAAGTCGGCTTTGATCTTCGCCAGCAGTTCGGCGCGATCGTCGCCGCCGCGGCTCGTCCGCTCGGCCGTCGGGTTGTTCTTGGCCTTCGGCTTCTTGGCCCTTGGGTTGTTCTTGGCCATCGGTGTGGCTCTCCTATCCCCGCCTCGTGGCGGCGGACAGGTTGGGACCCCTGCGGCCCCAGCCTGCCCGTAGGCACGAGGTGAGGCCGCCGCCCGGCAAGGGCGGTCAGGCTGGTGGGAATGCGTTTGGGGCTATCCGGTACGGGTGCCGGGATCGGCCAGGAGTTCGGTGTGGCGGGCCCAGCCCAGCTCGACGTCGACCAGCCCGTACACGTCCCCGCCGGCTGGGGTCGTCGCGGGCCGCCCCACCCGGCAGATGATCAACCTGCGGCTCTTCATCACGCCTCCCCGCAGCCAACGGCGTCGGAGGCTGCCGTTCCGTCGGGACCGCGCATGGTCGCGGGGTCGAATACGGCGGTCTGGCCGCGGCCGGCCCGTTTCGCCACGCGCATCGCGCAGTCGGCGCGGATGAGCGCTAGCCGCCGATCGCCGTGGGCGTACGGCGAGAAGGAGGCGACGCCGGCGCAGGCAGTCGCGGTGACCGTGATGGACAGGCCGGAAAGAAGGATCTCGGTCGGCTCGGCGACGGCCGCGACGAGGCGTGCGGCGTGATCAGCGGCATCGACGCGGTCGTCGAGGATGACGGCGAACTCGTCGCGTCGCAGCCGGAACGCCGACGCGCCGGCGGCGGACGCGACGTGTCGGAGACGGCCGGCGATCAGGACGAGCAGCTGATCAAGCGCACGGTGGCCGAAGCGGCTCACGAACCCCCGGGTCCCGTCGAGGTTGATCAGGATCACGGCGACTGGTCGGCGCCGTCCGACGACGTCGGCCAGGGCCGCGTGGAAGCCGGCGCGGTTACCCAGGCCGGTCAGGTCGTCGCGGCGGGCGGCGTGCACGACGGCGGTTACCGCGCGGTGGTAGACGGCAGTGCGGCGCCGGGACAGGTGGTAGGCGATGGCGACGGTGATGGCTATCGCCACGAGGACTGCGGTGATCTGCGCGGGGGTGGACACTGGCGCCCACACCTCCAATCCCTGCGTGGGGAGGTGTCGAGGGCAGCCGGGTGCCACCGGCTGCCCTCACCTCAAGCGGTGCGCGAACCCCCGTTCGTGGGGATTCGCGGGGATGCCGGCGGCGCCCGCGCGGGGCACCGGACGTGCGTGGGTTAGTCGGTGGTCTTGCCGGTGGTAGCGGCGTGCCACAGGTGCGGCGGCACGCCGGCCTGCAGGGCGTGGCCGAGCAGCTGCGCGAGGTGGTAGTCCGGGTCGGCGCGCAGGGACCGGTCCACGGCGATGTTCGCCAGCGCGCCGTCACCGGCGAGGTAGGCGGTGATGGCAAGCAGGCAGGCCGGGGCGGCGCTCGTTCCCGGCGTCGCCCGTCGGGTCACGTCGATCCACAGCCGCCGCTGCTCGTCGCTGCCGTCACAGGCGATCCAGGCATGGTCGCGGACCTGCGGCACCATGAGCACGGCGGCCAGCCATGCCACGTCGTCGTCGGACAAGGTCTCGCCGCGAGCAGCCGACTCGTACGCCTGCCGCACCGCCGCGATGCCGCTGCGAGCGACGTGCTCAGGCGTGGATGGCTGCCCGCCTACGCTCGAGATGCCGGACAGCATGTCGGTGAGCCGGCGCAGCGCGGTGTCGCTCGCGGCGCGCATCCGGTCGCGCTCCGGTCCAGTCACCGGCGTGATCAGCTGTTCCAGCGCAGCGCGGTCCGGCAGCGGGGCGATGCCGAGGTAGACCGCCTCCGCCGGGACGATGCTGGCCGACGGGTCGTACGCGACTCCGTCGGCGCAGTCCGGGTCACCGCACAGGCACCAGTAGTGACCCTCGTCCACCCGAAGGACTTCGAGCACGTCGACGGCGGCAGCGAGCAGCGCCGCGGTGAGCACCTCGGCGGCGGGTTCGACGCGATCGGCCGGGCCGTAGCCGACGAGGATCGCCGCCGATCCGTACCGAGAGATCATCGCGGCAGTCTGCGCGGCCGGTGCCGACAGCTGGTGGACCTCGGGCGGCTGCGGAAGGTCGAGCCGGGCGACGAACCGGATCCGCTGGTTGTCCAGGACGACGCAGACCAGGCTGTCCTGTGGGTGGAAGCCGAGAAGGTAGGGCACCGCGACGACGATGTCTTCGCGGCTGGTGAGCCGGAGCTTTCTGGGTGCGACCACAGGTTGGTCCTCCTTCAATGAGTGATGGGGATGGGGCCGGCAGCTTGCAGCCGCCGGTTGGGGATCAGCGGCAGTGAGTGTGTGCAGCCACCACCGCGTCGACCTGGGCGGTGAGGAGGCTGGGGCGGCGGCCCATGGTTGCTGCGTGTACCGGGCTGCTGGCGCCGGCGGTCATTCGCCGCGAGCCTGGACGTCGTCGACCGTGACGTCGAACGTGAGGGTGTCGTCGTCGACACCGTCAACCTGATCGGTGTCGATCCGCAGGTACTCGCGGACGTCGTACTCGGTGTCTCCCGCGTCGCGGCCGTCCTCCGGGGTCACGTCGAAGCTGCCGCTGATGGTGAACACGACCCGGTGGCGCGGGTCGTATGGATCGAGGTCGAAGTGGGCGAGGAACTTGTCGAGTCCGTCCCGGCAGATGTCGCCGTCGCGGTGCCGGTCGATGGCGTAGGACCGGATCTCCGCGAGCTGGCGAACGTGGCGCCGCCGCTGCTCGTCGAGTTCCTCGGCCAGAGCGCGGGCGCGGTCGGCGGCGGTGTACTGGGCCGCCGAGGCCCAGGCGACGGCCTGCTGCGCCAACTCGAGCGCGGTGGCGGGGTCGGTCACCGGTACGGCGGCGATGTCGGCGCGAAGGCTGCGGGCGTGTCCGTCCAACAGGACACGGACCGCGCCCGTCTCGGCGGGCTGAGCCAGGACGACGGCGTTCTCGCGGCGGTCGGTGTGGAGGATGGTGACCGCCTGGCCGGGCGACACGGCGAGCGCGGCGAGCGGCTCCGGGTGCCGGTGCGGGTGCGCGGTGAGGGCGAGTTGCGCGCTGGGGCGGCCGGAAGCCACGGCACACTGCTGCGTGGTGTTGGTCATGGCGTTGCCTTTCGGGAGGAAGGGCGGCCCGGTGGGCCGCCGGGACGCGGGATCGGAGGTTCGGCCGAACGGCGCCGGATGGGGGTTCGCGGGCTGGCCGGGTCGTCGACTCGGCAGCGCTCGGTGGCGCTCGGCGCCGGGTACGGCTCGGCGATGACGCTGGGCTCGCGGTGGGGTGGCGTCACAGGGGGATGCCGTTGACGCTGACCGTCGGCGTGGGATCGGTCAGCCGCAGGATCGCGTTCGCCGGCAAGCTGGCGCGCTCGCCGTTGGTGTAGTCGACGACCCACCACCGGTCACGGCCCTGCCACACCGCGGCGATCGTGAGCGTGGTGGCGTCGAAGGCGACTACGTCATCGCCGACTCGCAGTTCGTGCACCGCTTGCAGACGGACCCCGTCGGCGGGCCGGACCACCCACGGTGCGACCGCGTCCGCGAGGGGGCTGCTGGCCTGGAGTTGGGCGCCGTAGGCGACGCCGATGCGGGTGTGCGTGATCGATATGACGGTGGCTGGTAGCCACGTGCTGCGGGCGTTGACGTGCACGGCCTGCCCGAGGTGCAGGTCTGTGGGCGGGACGACGGTGGCGCGGGGAGCGAACAGCTCGGTCATGCCAGAACCCCTTCTGGATAGTTGGGAATCCGGGCACGGCGATGCGGCCGTGCCCGGGTTGCGCAGGGGATGCGCGTGTTCCGGCCGGGCGACGGCCTGTGAACGGAATGGTGGACGGCGGGTGAGCGGCCGTTCAGCGATGTGCGGTGCTGGCGATCTCGACGCGCAACGCGCGGATGGCGGCGTCGAGGGCGTCGCAGACGGTGTCGAACAAGGCTGCTTGGGCGCCGACGTCGTTGTACAGCGGGAAGTCGATCCGGTGGGTGCGGTTGTGGACTCGCACCTGCCATCCGCGGCATCCGCTGGTGGGTGGGATCAGGTAGGCGATCGCGTCGACGCCAGCCGGGGCCGGTTCGACGTCGAGGGTATGAAGGGCGCCGCTGATGTGCTGACGGGCGACAGCGTGCCAGCCTTCGGGCATCCGGCCGTGAACCGCCGACATCGCTCGGTGGACCTGGTCGGCGCTGGCGGCGATGCGCCGCTGGTTGTCGGCGGCACGCCGGCGGTGGTCGCGTTCGGCGAAGCTGACCCAGTCGCCTTGCTCGGGATCGTGCACCAGGTAGATGCCACACGCGCCGCACCACTGGTGGCCGCCGCGGACCGTGCCGCTGGGCGTCCCGCACCGCTGGCACACCGCCGTCGGTCGTGCGCTGGTGGTTACAGGTTCACCGGTCACGCGGGCCTGCCCGCGGACCGGTCGGCCGCGTCGCAGTCGCGGATATGGTCGGCGATGAGATCGGGCTGACGGCTATCGATGGTGATTTCGCAGCCGGGGCACGACCAGGTGCCGCCGTGGTCGCGCAGCAGGTTGGCCAGGTGCTCGTCGGTGGGCCACGTGTCGAGGCAGCCGTCCTCGGTCAGGTCGGCGTCGGTGTCGGTGCGGCGGACCTCGAAGCTGCGACCACCGTCGTCCCAGACGAGTTCGGTCAGGTGCAGGTCGATACCGTCGATCGTGCGGACACCGCGGTCAATGTCGCGGATAACTCTGCTCATCAGCGCTTACTCCCTTGGTCGAGAACGTGGTCAGGCCCAGGCGTGGACGGTGACGGTGGTGACGGCTGGGCCGTCGCCCCAGGGGTGCAGCAGCCCGCGGCGGCCCCGATCTGATTGGGCAGGTGGCGGGCAGCCGGTCGGTGTCGTGGACGATGTCCCAGGCGTCGTACGCCGTTGTGGGGTCGTCGAGGCCCGTGTAGCTGAGGCCATCGGTTTCGTAGGTGTCGATGCCTTCGTCGCCGGTGCCGGCCGGCCGGGTCGGTGGTGGACTCAGGCATTGTCGGCGGTGTGCCGAGCGCGCCGGTCGCGTCGCCGGACCGCCGGGCGCACGCCGTGTGAGAGCGGCTCGCCGTCGCGGACGGGGTCGTATTGCTCGATTCCGCTGCCCCGCCGCTTCGCCGTGTACATGGCCCGGTCGGCCCGGCCGAGGGCGGTATGCGGGTCACCGCCGGGGGTGTGGCAGATGCCGATGCTGACGCGCATCGGTCGCGTGATGCCGTCGATCGTGACCGGCGGCGTGACCGCGGCGGCCAGGGACCAGGCGAGGGCGTGGGGGTCCCGCGGGGTGACGACGACGAACTCGTCGCCGCCGAGGCGCGCGACCAGGTCACCGGGCTCGGCGGCGTGGACGAGCCGTTCGGCGACCGCGGCGAGGTACAGGTCGCCGCCGCTGTGGGTGTGGGCGTTGTTGATGTCGTGCATGCCGTCGACGTCGATCAGGGCGACGGTCACATCGGTTCCGGCGGCGTCGAAGAGGTGCCGTTCCGCGACGCGACGGACCGCGAGCCCGGTGACGGGGTCCATGTCCGCGACCGCGAGGTCCTTCGCCAACTCGGCGATGCGGTACGTGGCGCGCACGGCGAGGTGGTTGTAGCCAGCGAGCAGGAACGCCAGCAGGGCGATGCCGAGCGCAGCGATGACGCCGGCCAGTTCGCCGCGGCTGGTGACCAGTAGGGAGACAACGACGGATTGGACGAGCGTCGTGGCGGCGATCGCGATCCAGCGCATAGCCGTGACGAATGATGCAAGGTGCACGAAGGGGTCTCCTTCCGGGAATGGGCCGAAGAGATGGGCTGCAAGCGCCGGCAGGCGAACCGGCCCGACCGGTTCGCCTGTGCGGGTTGGGTGCTGTGGGGTTTAGCGGGTGCAGAGCGCGACGAGGATGTCGCGGTTGTGGAGCGCGGTGATGCGCCGGTTGGCTTCGGCCAGGTAGACCATGCGGGTGGCGTACTGGTCGCTGGCGGTCGCCAGGTAGGTGCCGTCGAGGCAGAGCAGGCTGTTGCCCGGAACGGCGCAGAGCCAGCCGAAGTGGGCGTAGCCGTGCGCGCCGGTCTGGAACGCCTCCAGGTGGCTGGTGGGCAGATCCGTGAGCCTGTTCGGCAGGGCGTTGTAGGTGAGCATGTTCGCGATGCGGGGTTGGGCGAGGTAGTGCTGCTGGGCCTTGGCGAGCGGGTACTTGGCCGGGTCGGCGCGGTGCCGTTCGAGAAAGGTCCAGTAGGGCTGGGCAGGCCTCGTGCGGTCGACGACCTGGTTCCAGATGTGCCAGCGGTACCAGTAGGTCCGCCGGGCGGCGGCGCGCATGACATCGAGGTTGAGGAGTCGGACGGGTCCGCCGGCGGCGGTGTCCTTCCAGGGCTGCAGAAGGCTTCTACGGCGGAAACGGGTGTTGACGATGAAGTGACCGGCGCTGCCGAGACTGGTCAGCGGCGTGGCCGCGAGGCAGGTTGCGGCGGTGGTGGCCAGCTGGTCGGTGGGGGTGCCGTGGGGCAGGCACACGATGGTCAGGGACGTGTTGGGCACGAGTTCCTCCTCAAGGCGTGTGCGAGGTGGGGATGGGCATGCCGAAGTCGGCTTCCCGGTGGGAAGGAAGGTGAGGGCTTGACCACGGCGCGATCAGCGGCGCGGAAGATCCGCGGCGGGGCGCCTGGAGGGCGCGGAGGTGCTGTGGGGTGGGCGAGGCACCTACGGGCGGGCCGACCGGCCGAATGGCGGGTGGGCGGTTGCGACCGCGGTCGTGGGCGGCGTGGCCCGGATGGTGGTGCTTAAGGGGTTTCAGTAAATGAGCCCTCACCGTAGCCGCGTTACCCAACACGCCACCGATCGCGCGGTCAGCCGGAGCCCCCTGCTACCTGCGCTGTTAGGTACGGCCGCTCGCCTGACGGCGCTGGCGGTCGAGGACTGTTGGGTTGGCGCGACGCGCTGTTGGCCAACGCCACCGACCACCGAGTGCCTGTTGGGTAACCCACCGTGACTTCGCGAGCCCCGTCGCCGCACTCGACGCATTTCCTCGCGCCCGCCATCGCGGTCCGGCGCACCGCAGCGTGCGCGTAGCGGCGGCTGGTTGGCCCGGTTCCTGCGGGTTGGGTCCGCCCCGGAACTTGCCGTCGCGAAGCTCGATGACTGTGCCTATGCGCGTTAGTCGGCGAGTTTGAGCTCGTCAGTTGGCGACCTGATCTCCGGCGTTCGGGTCACCTGATGGTCATCGCCGGCGCGTACGTCTTGCCGAGGTGCTCGTACACCACCGTCGGTGGCATCAGGTTCCAATGGTGGCCGAGCATAAGCGCGGCGCCTTGTGGTGCGGCGAAGAACAGGTGCAGCCGCGCCGCGCGTGTTCGCCGGACTGACTTGCGGATCTGGGCGCGGGCGGCCTGCGCCCATCCGACGGCGAATTCCGCGCTCGGTACGGCGGTCTGGCTCGGGCCGCCCTCAGAAAGTGTTGTGATACCTCGGCGTGATCTTCGTTGGCCGTGTCGGTGAAGATCGTGTCTGTGTCGTTGTGTCTGTAAACCGGCGTACGAGTCCTCTCTGACCGATCCGCAATGGGCGGTGATCAAG
>NZ_QGSW01000323.1:0-23108 GCF_003176715.1 Micromonospora sp. S4605 | reverse complement strand
GGTTGATGGATCTTGTGGTGAGAACTCATCTACCGTGGGCTCCACGCCCGTTTCCAGCAGCACCCGTATCGTCCGGCCTCGTCCGTGTCGCACCAATCAACACATTCGCGTTGCTGAGATCACCTCACTGTCGACCGCTGTAGAGCGCACCACGTCCACCTCATTGCGCCAAGTGTCCGATTATTTTGCCCGCCCGGTCCGGAATTCCGGCCCCCCGGATCTGTTGTTCTCTACCGAGGCTGGATTCCCATGCGGTTGTAGCTCAGCTGGTAGAGCGCCACCTTCCCCAAGGTGGAGGTCCCGGGTTCGAGGCCCTGCTCTCGCATTGGAATCTTTGTCGGATGTGCTCCATTACCCGCTAGTGACAGCGCTGCCCTGGACGGCAGAGGTCGCCGATTCACGTCGGGTACGGGGCGCCACGCAGGGTGGCCGAGCGGTCTAAGGCACCTCCCTGCTAAGGAGGAGCGGGCTGACCCGTCGCAGGTTCGAATCCTGCCTCTTCCGCCATGTGCGCCGAAAGGCGCAGCCATGCCCCGGTATAGAGCATCGGATTACGGATCCGAGTGTCGGAGGTTCGAGTCCTTCCAGGGGTGTGGCGCAGCTTGGTTGCGCATTTAAGAGCGCGACCATTCGGCATTGGGTGATTGGGAGCCCAGCGGCTGTTGAGCCGCCCGTCCTGGTTCGAGTCCAGGTGCCGAAGCCACGGAGAGGCCGGCTGGCTACGGAAGCGCCGTTGGAAGCGGCGCAGGGGTCGCCCCCTCGTGGGTTCGAATCCCACCCTCTCCGCCATGCCCGCGGGGCCCATGCTGGGCACCCGGGCGGAGGCCGCAGTTCCGGCCAGCATGCGGGCGCGCCGAAGTTGGAGAGTCGGGGCCGGCTGTAACCCGGTTGCGTTTGCTGAGGGGGTTCGAATCCCTCCGCCCGCACCCTGCCCTCGTAGCTCGAGAGACCGGCGGTTTCCGGGACCGCAGGCCGTAGGTTCGATCCCTACCGAGGGCTCTGAGCAAGACGTGGTCGTATGCCCGAGTGGCCAGGGATCCGCCTGCAAAGCGGAGCACGTCCGTTCGAATCGGACTACGACCTCCTACGCGGTCTGAGACACCCACCTGGTCCGGCACGGCCACAGCACCAAACGGCCGACCGCCCGCCGGGCGGCCCGCATCTGCAGGTAGCGCTGCTCGGGCACGCTCGTCGTGGCACTACCTCAGCCGGCCAGGGCTCCGGGTTGGCGATGAAGCCGGCCACGCAACCTCGTCAATCGCGAGCCACGGCGCGACGGCCACGGCCGTGGGTGTAAGCCCGGTGAACGCCTTGACCTCCCGGTGGAGGTGGGACTGGTCGACGTAGCCGCTTTCGGTGGCAACGCTGGCGGGGCCGTGTCCCGTCGCGAGAAGGTGGGCGGCGTGGTCGAACCGCACCAGTTGGGCGGCGCGTTTGGGTGTGATACCGAGCTGGGACCGGAAGCGGGACCACAGGCGCTTGCGGCTCCAGCCGACCTGGTCCGCCAGGCCGTCGACCCGTACCCGCCCCCGGCTGATGAGCGTCCGCCGCCAGGCGTAGGCGACCTCCGGATCGACCGGTGGGCGGGCGCCCAGCCGTCGGCCGAGGATTTCCACCGCGATCGTGAACCGTTCGTCCCATGACGCGGCGGCGCGCAGCTTGTCCTCGGCTCGCCCGGCATCGCGGCCCCAGACATCTTCGAGGGATACCACCGTCCCGCTGAGTTCGGTCGATGCGCCGAGCACCGCAGCCGCCGCGGCCGGCTCCAGCCGGATCTGGAGGCATTCGCCGAACCCCCGTCCACTTGCCCGAAGATTGCCGGGGAGGAGCCCGACGACGACACTGCCGCGCTCGTGCCGGCCAGGGGTGTCGTAGACCAGGCCCTCCCCCTCGCTCAGGTCGATGAGCAGGGTGACGGCTGGGTGCGCGACCATGGCGATGTCCACCAGTGCGGGGGCACGGTGGCGGAACCCGGCCATGCTGGTCCCCGGCAGCCGAGCTGACGGGCGCGGGACTGCGATCTCCACGGACGCCCAGTCGGGTGGCGTCGCGGTCGACAGCATGTGACCAGTCTATGCCTGAGGGTTCACGGGCAGGGTGTCAGCGGCCGTTGCCGTGAAGCTCAGCAGCAGTTGGCTGGTCATCTTGGGGGCCTCGAGCATGGGTATGTGCCCGACGCCGGGCAGCAGCTCGACCCGCGCGTTCGGCACCGTGTCGTACTGGTGTGCCGACGACGGCTTCCAGCGGGGGTCGGCGGTGCCGAAGATCACCAGCACGGGGACATCGAGGGCGGCGAGACGCTCGGGCACGCTTCGCTCGGCGATGTACGCGGTGTTGCGGCGCAGCACCGTCCTCATCGCCCGGTACGTGATGCTTCGTAGGTCGGCGACCAAGTCGTCCGGGACCTCCACGGGGCGAGCGCACGTCACGCTTATCCCCCTGCGGATCATCGCGTCCGAACGCCTCAACCAGAGCAGTGGGCCGAGAGGCGGGGCCAACAGGACCCGAAGAAGGACCGGCTGCCGAAGGAACGCATCGGGACTCGGGCCGGTGCTGATCAGCGCGAGCGACCCCACCAGGTCGGGGCGCTGTTCGGCAAGCGCGGTGGCGACGTACCCGCCGCTGGAGTGCCCAACCGTGGGGACCCGACGAAGGCCGAGGTCGTCGAGCAGCGCCGCCACCCGGCCCGCCTGCACGGACACGTCGTATGACTGCCCGGGCGGGGACTGGCCACAGCCCGGGAGGTCAACCCGGATGACGTGATGGTAGCCGGCGAGTGCCGGCACCACCGGACTCCAGGAGCCGCCCGAAAACCCGGATCCATGGATGAGCAACAGCGGCGGTGCCTGCCGCGGGCCGTCGTGGACCACATGCATCGCCTGCGACTGCTCAACGTCGTACTCACTCATACAGGGGATGATGCAGGGGCTACCGACTATCAGTCTTGGACAAATGTCGTCGTGGAATGGGCCGGGGCCGACCCTGAGCTGCACGCAGCCCGACGCGAGGCGTTGCGGCCCATCTGGCCACCCACCCAAGCCACCGCGTCCTCATCTGGCTCCCCTCTGTGCCATGACACGGCCGGGAGCGGGTGTTCTATCCTGGGTGTCGGCGGGTCCGGCGAAGTGACTTCTCTGAAGAGCCGGCCTGGGGATGCGAGTCGGTCACGCGGGAGTATGTAGTCGTTCCCCGGTGTCCTCCCGGGCCCGCCGCCACAGCAGCCGTGGAGTCGTTGATCATGCGCCGGTAGACAATGTCGAACGGGCGTCGTTTCAGGGCGGCTGACGAACTACGCGTCGGGGCTGTGCATGCCGAAGATGGTGCCCCCCCTCGCCGGCCTCCGGCAGGCCGGATGGCGACGTCAGGACCTTGTCCGGGCTGAACCGGGCCAACCACAGCACCGGCCCGCGAGCGGCGAGTCCGCGCTCTGACGGCTGCGAACGGAGTCCGCTACTGGAGCCCAGCGCGTGATCGCACACCTACCTGCTGGCGGGACTCCCGGTCCAGAAGCTGTCTGCGAGTGAAACCTCTGAACCGGAAGCCGCTTCCTCTCTCAGCAAACACCGCTTGATGATCGGCGGGCGAGGGGCTGCGACCTGACGTCCGTTCCCGGACGGTGGCCCACCGCAGTGCCTCTATCGGGGAGCCTGTCGTCCGGCGGGAGAAGCCACAGGTTCGAACACCTCCCGGAACTCCTTCGAGACCTGGGCCACCATGTCCTCGAACTCGTCACCCGGAACAGCCTCACGCAGCGTGGTGAGCACTGCGCGGACTCCGACACCGGCGAGCGCATCGTCGATGCCGGCACGTGCGGCTACCCGCTGCACGAAATCTCCAAGCCCGAATGGCTCCGCCTGTTCCCGGATAGGCGGTTTGCGCAGGTGTTTGTCAAGCCCTCCAGGAAGCTGATCGGCGAGATCCTCAGCCTCGCCTGCGCTGATCCGATCGGCCAAGGTCTCCAACGTCGCGTGGGTGATCGTCGCCGCCAGATCGACAGGCACCCCTGCCCGCCTGGTCACTGCATTGAGGAAATCGCTCGTAGACCACATGGATCCTCCTCTGGACGAATCGCCGTCTCCCTTATGCCGACGCCGTCCAGCCGCTCCGCCGGCCGAGGCCGAGTGGACGAATGCTTGGGACGGATCGGAGCGAGCGCCTGAGCGCCGGAACGCTGGCGGCGACGTTTATGAGCCCTTGACCTCGATGCGCCGCGGTTGGGTTTTGTGCGCCTTTCCCACGCGTACCGTCATACCCCGTCCGAGAGACTGGCGTCGACACTGTTCGGGTCGACGTCACCGGGCAAAGGTCACCAGGTGGTCGAACTGGCCGACCCTGCGGGTGGGTCCAGTGCGTCGGGAAGCAGAGGCAGTCATGGCTATTCACCTCTCTCTGGTGGCAGCGAACCGATACCTCGACAGCCTGTCCCGAAAGCGGGTGAGGTCACCTCACCCCCAGCGGACGAACCAGTAACGCCGCCGGTCCTGCCCGGTCGTGGACCGGTTCGGCCAGGTCCGCGCCGTCCTCGTTGACGGCCTCGGCGGGTTCGCAGGTGGCGGCCCGTGTTGCTGGGCCGGTGCCGGCACCAGCGGCCTTGCGGCCTCGACAACGACCAGTTCCGCACTGCATGAGCGGGGGTTGACAGGCTGCTCTCGGGGGATCGACCATGGACTGTTCCGGACCACAAGGGCGGCCGTGACATCGTCGTCGCGACCGATGAGCGATCGGTCTGGGTCAGTTTGATGCGGCCCGAGTGGGAGGAACCTCCTCAGTCCCTGGTCCGGCTCTCGCTCGAGGACGGGGCGCAGCTCGAGCAACTCACCCTGTCCGCCCCGGCGTCTCTGGTGCGCTGCGCCGACGGTCTACCGGCCGTCGCACCCGCCGGGCATCTCGGGGAGCGCAGCAGGCTTCGTATCCGGCGCGGCAGCCGGGTCTATTGCCGGGAGATCGACCGCGAGCGCGAGCGGACGCCCGAACCGAGTGAAGCCTGGCTCGCCGCAGCCGACCTGAAGGATCCGCCGATTGCCGGGCGTCCGCGTGAGCCGACGGAGCGGGAGTTCCCTCGCTTGCTCCCATACTCGTGGACGCCGGGTGAGACACATTTCGCCGGCCCTGGCGTGGAGACCACGGACGGCAGTCTCGTTCACGCCGGCACCGTGTATCACGGCCACGGGTTGCAGCCCGGGGGCTCGTTTGTAGTACGGCGCAAGGTGACCAGTGGAGAGCCGCGCTGGGTTTTCCGGACCGACCGGAAGGCCACCGACCTCGACGCGGACGCGGAAACCGCGTATGTCGCCTACGACGATGGTGAGATCGTCGCACTCGACCTTCATGACGGCACCGTGCGCTGGCGCCGGCAACTCACCGTTGCAGGGGTGCCCGCCGTACCGACCGCGCTGACCGTAGCCGGACCGGGACGTCTACTCATCGGCACCAGCGACGGGCGGATCTTGGACTGTTCGTCCGGATAGCTGCTACCTGTCGAGTCCAGGGTGGACCATCACCAACCGCCGCCTCCGCTGACAAGCTACGGCGGTGACGCGCACTGATCTCGGCAAAGCCGCGAGCGCTGTCTAGGTTCCGGAGGCCATGTACGTGGCCAGGATCGGCGCGAGTCGGGTTCATGGTGCTCACTCGAACCGGGCGAACCCGACCGGTGGCGTCGATGACGAGACCCGATAGAACCCAACCACCACCGACAGGCGCCGCGAGACCGTCGAGGCCTGCACGTCCTGCAGCCAGCGCACGTACCGCTCGATGTCCACCCGCGCGGCAGCCAGCGGGTTGAGAACCTGGTCGGTACACCAGCGTAGGAAGACCCGCAGGTCGGAGTCGGCTTGGACGCGAGTCTGCCCACGGTAGCGGCCAGGAAGGTGACACCGCGGCGCGCGAGACGAGCTGATCGGTCGGTACGACTTGGAACCGCAAGCAGGAAAGGCAGCCACACATCACCGTGCGTCACCAGCGGCGATGAACGCCAGCCCACCCGGAGCGGCAGTGAGCGGGCGCTTCGCCACGCCGATCACTGTTGGCCCCGGCTACGAGGGGAACAGCCTCCAGTGCCCCTCGGAAACGACCTCGACGGTGCCGTCGGTGACCTTGATGGCCGTCTGGTCGTCGATTGCGTACGCCGGGCCGGCGATCTCGGCCGCCCATTTCTCGGCACCAGCCATGGTGTTGTCCGGCTCGAGGCCTAGGTGCGGGAAGATCGAGAAATCGACGATCCCCAGTGTGCGGTCGTCGGGCGCGGACTGCCACTCGACGAAGTCCGCACCGATCCGGGGGGTCAGCACCATGCTCCCCGCACTCAACCCCACCCAGACGGTGTCCCGCAGCGACGGCAGGAGATCCGCCAGCCCGGACTGCCGCATCCAGTGGCACAGGTACGTCGCATCGCCGCCGGCCACGAGCATGACGTCAGCCTCCCGGACCCAGGGGAGCCACCGCTCCTCGCCGATGCTGGGCAGCGCTGTCAGCTCGAGGACGCCCAGCGACTTCCAGCCCAGGTCGCACATGGGTAGCGGCGTCTGCCCGGTGATGAAGCGCCAGGCCGAGGCTGGCCCGCCCATGGCGTGGGCCGCCGTAGGGATGCAGAGGGCGCTGGAGTCGGCGATCGGCTTGCCCAGCAGGTCGACCAGCGCATCGCGGATGCTCGGGTTCTTGACGCCCGCGGACGTGAGCAGAAGTTTCACGCTTGCCTCCTGTACGTAGCGGTCATGACGCTTCCCCCGAGAGTCGGGAGATCGGGTGCATGGGAGTACAGGCTGGACACCATAGCGAAACTCGTCGCCGTTACGACCCCCCAAGCCCCCTGCGCACATTGGCACGAGCGGTCGGCTGACTCGTCGGTCCCGCACGTGCGGCCCCTGACGCCCTCTCGGCGGCACGGGACGTCTGGGTCATCCAAGCCACCGATCGAACCATGCGCGGGTGCGGCGGAGCACGTCGAGTTGGTGGTTGCGTTCGCGGATCGAGTGGTTCTCTCGGGGATAGACGACGTACTTGTGCTCGACTCCGAACCTGCGTAGCGCGCGGTGGAAGAACTCCGCTTGTGATACCGGAACGTTGGTGTCGCTCTCGCCGTGCAGGATCAGCACCGGCGTGCGGACCTTGGAGGCGTAGGAGATCGGGCTGAGCCGGTCGTGGCGGTGTGGACCCGTTCCTTCCCAGCCGCTGCTGCCGCCGAGGGCAGCCTCGAACGGCCCCTGTTCTCCGGTTGCGGCAAGCATTCCCCAGTCGCTGATTCCGGCGCCCATCACGGCGGCCTTGAACCGGTCGGTCTGCCCGACCGCCCATGCGGCCATGAAACCGCCGTGGCTTCAGCCGCCGATGCCCAGCCGGTCGGGATCGGCAACGCCATCGGCGATGAGCAGGTCAATGCCGGCGCAGATGTCGGACCACTCGTCCAGGCCGACCGCACCGGCGACGCGCACCGCGAAGTCGTGGCCGTGCCCTTGACCGCCGCGCGGGTTCGGCAGAAACACGGCGTAACCCGCAGTCGCCAGCCACTGGCCGGACGGGTCCCAGCCGAGCATGAGCCGGTCGGCGTGCCGCTCGTATGGGCCGCCGTGAACAAGCGTCACCAGCGGAAACGGCCCGTCCTTGTGAGACCGGCCGGCGGGCAGGATCAGCAGGCCGTCCAGCGTCAGCCCGTCAGATGCCTCGTACGACAGGCGTTGCTGAACACCCCACCGGATGTCGCGGAGTTCGGGCCTGAGATCGGTCAGGCTCGTCAGCGGCCCGCAAGTGGGGCCGGCGTAGACGTTCCCGGGCTCATAGGACGTGCTCACCACCGCAGCGACGGCGTCACCGTGCCGGCTCGTGGTCAACGACGTCGCGAGGCCGTCAACCCGGGACACCTCGACGAGCGTGCGCCCGACCGGATCGAGCCGGTGGATCGCGGTATCGAGCCCGTCAGCAACCAGCGCCAGCGGCGGACCGGCGTCGACCTGAACCAGGTTGCTCGGGCACACGGTCGTGCCGGCGGCCAGGTTACGGTGCTCGCCGACCGGCCCGCTCACCGGCACGGCGACATCGAAAACCGCGTTTCCGCCCACCAGAGCGGGCGGAGTCGCTGCGACATATGCCAAGTGCCAGCCGTCGTCGGCGGACCACCAGACGAGCGACGACGCGTCCGCCGCGGCCGGGCCGAGGTCCCGCGTCACGCCGCTGTCCGGATCGAGCAGGTGCAGACCGGGCTCCACAAGGCCCGGGTCCACGTCCGGGGTCGACCAGGTCAGTACCGCCAACATTCCATCGTCG
This sequence comes from Micromonospora sp. S4605, assembly GCF_003176715.1. Classification (NCBI taxonomy): domain Bacteria; kingdom Bacillati; phylum Actinomycetota; class Actinomycetes; order Micromonosporales; family Micromonosporaceae; genus Micromonospora; species Micromonospora sp. S4605. Next base: position 14,849 of record NZ_QGSW01000323.1, on the reverse strand, counting down.
GGCCGCTGGACCACCTCGACGACATGACGACCGCCGAACGCATTCGGTGTCCGAACCTCCCGGCTCCGTACGTCGAGCAGCCGCAGCCGGTCCGGGAGTACGCGTTCGCCCCACACCCGAGCGTCGTCACGCTCCCTCACCCGACGTTCGTCCTCAGCAGACGGTTCATCGGCTGCGATCACCACGACCAGGTCCGGACCGGCTAGTGGAAGGTGGCCCGACACCCCACCGGCCCAGCACGTCACCGCCTGCACAACACCGTCGACCAGCCCCACCCGGTGCAGTTGCGCCGTGCCACGCCCGGCCCGGTCGGAGAGGAAATAGACCTGCAGCGAATCCGGGGCCCACCGCGGCGCTGAATCGTACGCCTCACCCGAAGTCAATCGTCGCGGAGACGCGGTCCCGTCGACGGCGGCGACCCAGAGCTCGCTGACCGGGTGATCATCAGCCCGCCCGACCGGCGCAACCACGTAGGCGACCCACTTGCCGTCCGGCGACAGCGCCAGTGCCTGCGGAACACGACCGTCAACCACCAACTGGGCGGTGAGCTGTGCACGGGCCATCGAGGCAGAGTATCGATCAACTACTACGGCGGCCACCACCTAGCACGCCCGCCTCGCCTAGCGCCAAGGTTCCTCGCCTTGCCATGGCGGGCGCCCGCACAACGGCCAACAACGTCCGCACATGTCGTGGACGGTTGGCGGCCGTCTCGTCGGCGTCTTGGACGGCGGCGGCTTCGGCCCGGCGGACCCGGCGCTCGACCTCGTGGCGGCCCGGCACCTCCTCGACGTGCACCAGCGCGGCATCCTCCGCCGCGAGCTCGGATGCGGCGACGTCCAGTGGCGGCGCGGGATGGCGTGGGCGTTCCAGCAGGCGATGGGCCTGTCTGGTACTACCTCGACTCCAATCCGGCGATGAGCCGGTGGGGCAGGCGCACCCTGGACCGCATCGTCGATGCCTGGGCCGCCCGAGCGAGGACGATTCCCCTCCGAGGGTCTGACCGAGTGAGGTCAGTGTGAACGCAGAAGTAGCTGGGATCCGCTCGCCGCGATGCTGGCATTGCGATTGAGCGCCGAGCGGAGTCGAGGCCGAGAACGTGCGCCGACTTGTAGGTTCTCGTTGATCTTGTCGTCGGGCGGCGCTCTGACCAGGGATGTTTGGCCTGCTTCGCAGATTGATGTCGCTCCGTCTTTCGCAAGATCGTGTCGTTTTCTGGGCGTGGTGGTTTGGCCGACCCGCCAGGCTGGTCGGCTGACTTGTGCTTGCGTTGAGGGCAGGTCGAAGGCTCAGGGAGACCGTGACGGCGATGGCGCTCAGCGCGGCGCGGCTGGTCACAGGCGCAGTTGTGGGTGCCAGGCAGCGTCGTCGTCAGCCGGGCATGCACGCGCGCCCGTTTGCAGTGTCCTCAGCGTGCGTTGAGCAGGCAGGGGATGGGGCGGTTGGGCTGAGCCGTCAGGCTGAGTTCGTGGTCACGGACGGTTGGGCCATGGAACGGCTCGTAGGCGCCAACTGAGGACGAGGGCCAGGAGCGCTACTGTGGTCGTGATCCAGTAGTTGGTGTGCCAGGATCGGCCGGTGGAGAAGATCTTGCTGAGTAGCGATTCCGGTAGGGCTTGCTGAGCGACCACGAGTAGTGCGAACAGGGATGGCGTGGCGACGGTGGCGACCAGCGGGCCGAGAATGAGGCAGAGAATCGCGCCGGTGCTTGTGAAGACAACCACATTGCCGATGAGGCCGTGCAGGGGTGGGAACTGCGTGTCGGGGTGACGGATGGTGATCACCCAGTACCAGACCGGCAGGACGGCCAGTGGGGCTGCGAGCATGATCGTGGAGTAGGTCAGGTGTCCGAGCCGCGCGGACCGGCGCGCGGTGAGTTCTCGCCCGTCGAATCGTGGAGTGGTGATCGCCGGAAGAACGCTGGCCAGCGCGATGGTAACTAGCTCCGGGGTGCCAACGCCTCGGGGCGGCAGGTCGAACACCGTGCTGACCGACAGACTCAACTCGGGAAACGCGGCAGCGATAACCAGTGCGACGACGATGACGGTCGAGGCGAGTGGCCCGCCGCGGGCGTGCCAGAGTCCGGCGACGCGGCCACGCATCACGGAAGGCTGGCGGGTGAGAGTAGGCACGATCGGATCAGCTGTTGGTTGATCTGGACGAACTCGATGAGTTGCTCGGCGTTCATGGTTGCCAGTTTCTGCGCTGCTGACGGTGGTTGGGCTGGTGCCACGGTGTTCGCCAGTTGGGCGAAGCCGGCTAGTTGAAGAATTCGTCCTTGCAGCACCGCCGCGATGTCGCGGCCTTCGATAGATCGGCCCGGCTGCGAGCAGGCGCGGAGGGTCATGGCTTCGCTCACGAGGAAGGCGACCTGGTCGGGGATGGTGGCGGCGACGAAACGACGGTCGAGAGGACCTGGATTGAGTTCAACGAATGCCTCTCCAGGGCGCGGCTTGTCGTGATCGGAGACCGCGAAGTCCGTCACACGGCGCAGCACCGGGGCCAGTCCCGCATCGCGCAAGCGCCCAACGACATCGACGGTTCGAGCCATCGCCGGAGCGTTAGCCGCATGTAGGCACACCTCCGTGTCCTGCACCTGCTGACACGTGCGCGCGACGGGGCGGTCCACGACATACAGTTCCGGCCGCCAGGCGAACGCGATCGCCGTGAGAGCTGCCGCTGCGGCTAGCCACGTCAGTAAGAGGCGGCCGTTGCTGCGGACCGACCCGCGTGACCTGGCCCAAGATGCCAGCGAGGCGGCGAGCAGGCAGATCGCGGTGGAGGCCACAACGGCGAAGATGGTCGTCGGGGGATTTAACTCGAACCTGGGGGTGGTGACGAACTGCCGCACCGGCAGGATCAACCCGATCGGTGTGAGCAGCGATGTATTGGGCAAGCCCATGACCGCGAAGGCGAGCAGCCCGACCGCGGGTGCGATCACCCAGTGCCGGACGGCCGCGCCGAGGCAGAAACCGATCGAGGTCAACGTGGCCAGGCCGGCCAGGCCGACGATCACGTCCTGCAGTGCCAAGGCTCCGGCGGTAGCCTGGCGTGCCGCAGTGATCTCAATCGGAACCAGCCCGACGGCGTGCCCCAGGCAGAGCCAGAACGCCAGGGCAAGCCCATGGATGAGGAACAGGCCGTGGTCCACTCTCGGCCGCAGCGGCGCGGCCACTGGCGACGATCTCGGGAAGTAGGCCGCGCCCAGTGCCGCAGCTGCGGCAGCCGCCACCGACCCAGGGATCCACAGCGACTCATGCCAGGCGGCGGAGACGGCCGCCCAAGTGACGTAGTCGGCGGCGAGCATGCTCCTGTTGATAAGAAACGAACCGGCAGCCATCAGGGCACCTGCGGCCGGGAACACCCAGAGCGGGCCGGGCCAGCCGAGTAGCAGACGTATCCGGCTCATTCGGCACCACCGAACGACATGATCAGGTCGTCGTAGGCGCATTCGAACGGCGACCCCGGTCGGCCATCGACGCCGGTTTGGGTCGTGGCCAGTCCCGCCAGGGGACCTTGATACCGGATCTTGCCGTCGGCCAGGACGGCGACGGTATCCGCGAGATGCTCGACGTCCTCGGTCAGGTGGGTGGATAGCAGCACCGGCCGCTCGGTCCCCAGATGCCGGATCACCTCTCGCACCTTGAGTCGCTGCCCAGGGTCGAGACCGACTGTGGGCTCGTCCAGAATGACGATCCGTGGATCGTGCACGATGCCGGTGGCGAGGGCGACTCGTTGGCGCTGTCCCCCGCTGAGGGTGCGGATCCGCCGTGACCCCAGGTCCAGCGCCTGCATCTTGTCCAGCGCCACGTCGACCGCCTTGTCCGTCCGCGCGGCGTCCACGCCGCTGAGCCAGGCCGCGTAAGCGACGAGGTCGCGCACCTTCGCCAAGCCGGGAAGCGACGGGTTCTGCGGCACGTACCCGATCAACGCCTGCGCCGCCTTGCCGTCGCTGACATTGCGACCGTCGATGACCACCCGTCCTTGATCGGGCCGCGCCAACCCGACGATGCACTTGATCAGCGTGGTCTTCCCCGCCCCGTTCGGGCCCAGCAGGGCGGTCACTCCTCGACCGACGGTGCAGGAGGCGCCGGTAAGCACCCGGCGCCTCCTGTATGAGAACGAGAGGTCCTGAACCTCAACTGTGCCCGTCACTCAATGAACCTCTGTCCTCGTTCGAACGATCCGGTCAGCAGCGGTAGGCCCGCGACGACTCGGCCGACGCCCCGCTGCTGGACTCGAACCTCGAGTAGTAGTTGCCATCGCCGTTTCCGCAGGACCCGTCCACCAGCGCCGTTCCTGCGTCGAAGGACTTCTCGCCCACCTTGTCGTCGGGCCAGTTGTTCCGGTCCTCATAGATGTAGCCGGTGCCGGGAATCGTGTTGGAGCAGCCCTCGCGGCCGACCCATGCGTTGTTGTCGGAGTCCGGCACGTCGGCGCGGAGGGTGCAGGCCTGCACCGTGTTGGAGCCGGCGACGGCGACCCCGGCCCCCACGCCGACCAGGGTGAAGGCGAACGCGCCAGTAGCCAGCGCCCGTGAGATCTTTCGCATAACGACCCTTTCCGTAGTCGCTGCACGCCGCGCGGTTCACGGCGACTCAGCGAAACCTGACTGGGTTGTGATCCACTCGCCGGCTGGGGTCACTCATTGCAGTCGATACCTTGCCTACGGTGCCTGTCAAGGCTCCACGCCGAAGGACTTCATCGATATTTATGATCATTTCAAGCCTGGTCGGCGGCCGTTGTGTCCTGCTCATTGGCGTTGTGTGGTGCGGTCGCGGCGAGGATCGTCAGGGCGCCAGCCGCGTAGCGGTTTGGCGTACCGGTCAAGCAGTTCGGCGGCGCGCGGGTGTCCGAGCATGGCGAGCAGGGCGTGGCCGTCTTCGGTTGGGGTCATCGGGTGGCGGGGCCGGCCTCGGTTGAGCAGGGATTTACCGATGTCGGCCTCGAGCTTGGCGATCTGGGCGGTGAGGGTGGCGGCGCTGACCTTGATCGCGCGGGAGGCGACGTTGATGCTGGGGTAGCCGATAATCTGTTGGAAGCGGCGTAGTCGCAGCCAGCCGTGGGGTGGGCCTTCGACGGCGCGGCGGATCTCCTGCGGCAGGTCGGGGTGGGTGCGGCCGTGGGAGGGCATCCCGGCGAAGCCTTGCGGCCGTCGTGCGATGTTGAAGCGGATCAGGTTGCGGCGGACGGTTTCGGGGGTGAGCTCGACCTCGGCGGCGATGTCGGTGGCGGAGCGCTGGTGGACTTCGGTCTGTTCTCGGAGCCAGTCGGGGTCGAGTGGGACGGGCTTGTTCAGCGTGCGAAGGTCGGTGAGCTCGATGCCGTGGGCTTTGGCGTGTTTGGCGAGGAGTTTGCGGTGGATGCCGGTCTCGGCCTCGATGGTGCGCAGGTTCTTGCCGGCGTCCTGGTACTCGCGTCGGAAGAATTCAGCGGTCAGGAGCGCGGTGGCGCGCTCGCGCAGGCGTCGGCTGGCGGGTGGGGTGTTCCGGCCGTTGTGTTTGCCGGGTCGGTGCAGCTGGCTGATCGCGTAGCGGACGTGTTCGGTGGTGACGCCGAGCATGACGGCTGCGGCGCTGGCGGTGAGCCGCTGGCGGTTGATCAGCTGGTCGACTGCGGCGAGGTCGATGTCGTCAGGCTCGCGTCCGGGCAGGGTGAGCCCTGTGACGCAGTGCCCTGGAGGTGCCCAGGTCAATGGCTCGTCGATGGAGTGGGAGCGCAGCAGGGCGCGGGCGTAGTCGTGCAGGGCCTGGCGCAGCGGTGTGGATAGCCCGCCGTGGAAGGCGAAGAGGTAGTCGTTCTTGTCGCCGGCGTTCGGAAACGCCAGCGGATGCCGGGTGTTGGTGAGGCTCGCGCCGGTGAGCTGGACGAACAGGTAACGGCGGGCGTTGAGATGTCGCGTCGCCTGGCCGGGATGGGCGTCGACGGAGTAGCAGAGTTCTTCCCACTGGCGCCGGTTCATCGCAACGTCGGTGAACTGGGCACGGCGGCGGCGGTAGTCGATCGGGCTGCCGTGGATGTCGAGGTAGTCGGCGAGGTTGACCAGCGCGGTGAGCACGTCCGGGTTCCGCTCGGCGAGCAGGCTCAGTGTGCGGGATCTGTTGCCGCGCCAGGGGGTGAGTTCGGCGGTGGCGGCCTTGTTGTGCAGCGGGTTGCCGGGCAGCAGCAGCGCGGCGGGGATGTCGGTGGCGATGGTGTCAGTGAACGACCCTGCCACCGGTCGTAGCCGGATGATCCATTCCGGCCAGAGGTATTCGGGTAGGTGCCGGGCGCGTTCGGCTGCGACGGCTGCGGACTCACGGGTGACGAGCCGGGGCGTGCTGGTGGGGGTGCGGTAGCGCAGCCGGTCGGTGGGAATCAGGTGCGCGTCGGCGGCGGACAGCAACCGACGGGTGAGGTCGGGCGTGAGGGTGGCGAGGTTGCGATGGGCGACGTCCAGGGGCCGGCGGTCGCCCGGCTCCATGGTGCTGATCAGTGGCCGGAACCGGGCGAACAGGTCCGCTTTAGTGGCGCTGGACAGCAACTCGACCGCCTGGGTGGCGACGGCCGCCGTCACGACCGTTTCCAGGACCTGGTGGCGTCGGCCGGTGTTGCGGCGACGCCGCTGCTGGTGCTCGGGTGCGGCGGCGACCGTGATGTCGCCGAACCTGCCGAGGTCATCCGGGTGCACTCGCCGACGCAGCCACTGCGCGAGCCCGTGAACGTCGCGTAGCTGATCGGCGGCGCCCGCATCGTTGATGGTGTCGAGCAGGGTATTGATCCACTGCTGGGCGGCGAGGCGGGCATCGCCGGGGTCGAGCTGGTGGGGCTGGTGCTCGCGCAGGTCGGCGCCGCAGATGTCTCGGCTGGTGGGCCGGCGCAGGGTGCACCAGTGCGCGTCGACCGTTCCGGTGCGCATCGACCAATGGCTGTGCGGCGCCTGCTGGCAGGCGGGGCAGTAGCCCGCGAGGAGGCAGTGGTGGCGCAGGCAGGCGAAGGTGTAGGGCAGCTGCCAGCGGATCGGCCAGCGGGCGTCGGGCTCGCGTAGACAGGCGGCGCAGAACCGGGAGCCGGGCAGGGCCGGCCACCCGACCAGGTGGTAGGGGGCCAAGACGGCGGTGTCGAGGGCGGTGCGGGGCAGCCCGGCCTGCTGCTCCATGTCGCGTAACTGGCTGGTGGACATGCCCCGAACCAACGTCCGGGGCGTCTTCCTGCGTACCACCTCCGCTAGGCCGAGTGCGGCGACTAGCCACTGCGCGGGCATCTGGTTGCGGCGGGCCAGGCGCAGCAGCCACCCGTCGAGCGCCTCACCCGGGTCAATCCTCGTCCGCAGAGGCAGCACCCTGGGCAGGGTTCCGATCACCTGATGCGGGCGCGGCGGCGTGGGCGGGTGGTCATGGAGCCCGCAGTGAACGCGGCCTGCAGCTGGTGGCGAGCAGCCTCGGACGCCTCGTCGATGCGAATGGTGTCGAGCAAGTCGACGTCAAGGCGTTCGTGGCCGTGGCGGATGGCCTTGTAGCAGCCGCGGGTGACCAGCGTGATGAACGAACCGATATGGCCGGTCGTGCGGGCGAACAGGTAGTCACCGATGTCGGCCAGCATCCCGGGATACGCCCGATTGAGCACGAGTTGCCGTTCGGTGGCCTTGAGCAGGTTGATCCAGTGGACACGGCCAGCGTCGGTGTCGATCAAGAACGGAGGCAGTTCCAGGCGGGTCCAGCGTCGGGCGGTCTGCGCCAGCGCGGCGGCTTCACCGGCCAGTCCTTCGGCGAACAGCCTTCGTTCGGCCAACCCGACACCGGCGTAGACGAACGTCACGGGCAGCTCGTTCGCCAGCCATTTGAGGTGGTTGGATACCTCGACGCCGTCGCGGCGGTTCAGGTCGATGAAGTGCAGGTCGTCGATGATGCCCAGCCGGGTGTCGCAGGACAGGACGCAGTCGACGGCGAACACGGCCAGCTGCGCGGCGCTGGCGCGTTCGGCCCCAGGGTGGCCGTAGAACTCGCAAATCATCCGGTTCAGGGTGCGCAGCGTGGTGCGAGAGGTCAGCCCGACCCGGAACACCGGCAGCCGTTCGTGGCCTTCGTCGGTGACCGGGCCGGCGCGGCGGCGGGCGCGGCGGTCGACGTCACGGGCGAAGGTGTTCGCGATCGTGGTCTTGCCCAACCCGGGCAGCGCGTCGATCACCACAGCACCGCGCACCCGGTCAGGATCCTGCCGGTTCGTGGCGACGATCTGGTCGAGCTCGTCGTGAATCGCGGCCAGCTGCGGGGTCCTCAGGATGCCGAAGTTCGCGTGCCAGTCGTGCCGGGCCTCGGCGTAGTCGTCGCGGGCGTCCTCGCTCAGCGCGGCCAGCCCGGTCGGGGTGAGCCGCTCCGGGCGGGTCCGGGCCGGGGTGTCGACCCATCGTCGCCAGCCCTCCTTGCGGGACAGGCTGTAGAGACCGTTCACGTCAGCACCTCGAACGCGTCGTCGTAGAACCCGTCCTCATCACGGCCTGCGGCGAAGTCGCCGTCATCGTCGTCCCCAACCAGAGGATCGCCGACCGAGGTCGCCTCGTCGGCCGGCTGCGCCCTGGAGCCGGACGGCTCGACGTGGGGCAGGGCGGCGTACTCCAACGACAGGCGAGCGGCCATGCGCCGCTCCCGCCGGTCGGTGACCATCCCCACGCTCCACCGCTCAAGCAGTTCCGAAAGCGCTTTCGCCGGCTCTAGGGCCGCGCCGGGCGCGGCAGCCAGCCGGCGGGCGTAGGCGGCGGCATCGGCCGAGAACGGCGCGTCCAGGCCGGCGGCGTGTTCCCAGTCGAGCCGGTGCCACCGCTGGTCGGCCGGATCCTGGAACCAGGCGTGACGCACGTCGTCCGGATTGAGCCGGATCGGCCACCGCCCCGCCAGAGCACCCCGGTACGGGCTGCGCGTGTTGCGATAGCCGTTCAACCCGGGACCGTTATAGCGCAACCCGTTGATCTCCACCCCGTAGTGCTGGATCGTGCGCCCGACAACCGGCAGGAAGTCCAGGGCCAGGTCCGGGCTGGCGGGCAGCCGCAGCAGCCCGGCCGCTGCGATGCCGGCGCCGAACATCTCGACCGGAGACAGGGCCAGATGTGGCCAGGCTGCAATCGTCAGCCCGTCGTGCTTGGCCCGGTGATAGACCGTCGCGATCCACTCCCGGATCACGTCCTCCACCTCATGCAGGAACAGGAACGCCTCGGTCTCGACGTTCAGGCCACGCGAGTGCAGGTCCGGGCCCTTGTAAGCAGGCAGGTGCTGGATCAGCCCTTCGCGCAGGGTGCGGAAGAACCGTTCGACGGTGGGTTTGTCGGTAGGCTTGTGCAGCTGCGCTGGCTGCATCGAGATCCCCATCCGGGTGCAGACGCCGATCACATGCGCCGATAGGAACACCTTGCCGTGATCAACGACCAGGGTTTCCGGCGCGCAGACCGGCCCGGCCGACGGCACCGACGCGTCGAACACCACCTGCGACGGGACACCGTGATACGGCCAGGCCGCTGACGGCGGCCACGAGTCCGGGACCGGCCGCCCGGCGACCGCCTCGAACAGCACCCCGGCGACATCGACCGCCTTCGTTGACACCGGCGTGACCCGCAGCCCGACGATGCAGCGGGTGAACAGGTCCTGCGCGACCGTCAGCTGCGCCCGCACCCACCGGCAGGTCACCGGCTCCATGGCGAACACGTCCAGATCCTGGGTGTCCAGGATCAGGTACTCGCCGGGCCGGGTCGCCTCCAGCCGTCCGTAGACCCCCGCCGGACGCTCGGCGATCGACCGGCGGCCTTTCGCGCTGCCAGACACCGCGTTCGTGCCCTTGGTCAGCTCGGCCAACCGGCGGTAGGCGGTCGCCTGTGACGGCAACGGCACCACGCTGTCGCCGAACTGCTCGGCCAGCGCCGCGCTCACCCGCGCGATCACCGCGCTGCGCGTCGGCGTGGACGCATTCACCAGCCCAGCCAGCACCTGCCGCGCCGCCTCGTCCCAGCGCGGGTCCACCAGTGACGACGCGCCCGGACGCCGCGTCACCAGACCGGCCTCGCCCGCCTCCCGGTAACCGGCTACCCACCGCTCGACCGTCCGCGCGGTCACGCCCAACTGGGCCGCCTTGTTGGCGTAACGGGTCTTCCACGGCACCTCCGCCGCGAACCGCGGATCGGGTTCCCCCGACGCAGCCCGGTCAGGCTGACCGCTGCGGAACCCGGTCAACACCTCCCGGACGTGCTCAGCACGCTCCGCGATCTCCTGCCGCTGCCGGCGGCTCAACCCGGCCAGCAACACACCCACCGACGGCCCTTCATCGGCCCGGCCCGTCACCGCCTGCGCGGCCATCACCAGCCGCGCCAGCCCCACGCTCACCAGGCCGCCGGTGCGGACATTGCGCAGCACCACCCGCGTCCCGTCCAGCTCGACGACCTCGGACACATCGCCGTCGAACAGCAGTTGCGCCCCCGGCCCAACCGTCAACACCCGATCGGTCACGCCGCTACCCCGGCCGACATGCTGATCGGCGTGCCGGACCCCAAGGGCCGCTCCAGCTCCGCGTGCAGCGCGCCCGCCCAAATCAGGTGCAACACCACCGGCCGTGCCACCTCCAGCGGCGCGTACGAGGTCAACGCCGCCTCCAGCCCACCGACCGTTGCCTGACCGGCCGCTAGCTCCAGCGCCACCGGCACCAGCGCCTCGTTCACCACCGGCCTGCGCCGGTAACCCGCGAGAAATGTGACGTTGGCCAGCACCTGACGATCCGCTCCGGTCCACACCTCGAACGCCCAGCCACGGGCGGCCACGACCTCCCGCGTCCACGCGAACATCGCCGCCACATCCGGCTCTGCCACCCGGCGCGCCGGCTTCACGTCAACGACCGTCACCAGGCCAGAGTCGTTGAGCAGCAATAGATCCGGCACATGCCGGCGGACCCGGCTGCCATCCTCGCCGACCAGCTGAAACGGCTGGGCCGCAATCCCTACCACCGCGGCGTCGAAGTCGGCCAGCATGATCCGGGCCAACTCCAGCCGGCTCTCGTACGCGACCAGCCGGCGCATCGTGGCCGACCAGTACCAGCCCGAATAGAAGCGGCGGCCTCGATACCAGCGGCAGTCACGGACCGGCATGCCGGCCAGCACATCTTCGACCACAACGCGAGCCAGCGCCGACTCCGACAACGACCCGTCTGCGCCCCGCCACCGCACGGCCATCGGCACATCGCGGCGAGCCGCATCCTCCCGAGCCACGCGATGAATCGTGCTACGTTGCGTCGTAATTGGACCCTCCGCCACGCCGACGTCACTCACATTCATGTCGCAAGCGACATCCACGACGACACGATCTTGAGAAAGCGTCATCGAGGTTGAGAACCTACACGACTACTGGGCAACGATGCGGCGAATTGCTGCGATCCGGGTGATCCAACGACTCAGCCGAGTGATCTTGACGACGTCGCCGGTCTTCGGGGCGTGGATGATGAGCCCATCACCGAGGTACATGCCGACGTGGCGCGGGTTGGCCATCGTGCCTTCGCTGCCGGGGATGAGGATGAGGTCGCCGGGCAGCAGGAGCGCTGGGTCGGCCACCCGCTTCCCGGCGTTGGCCTGGTCGGTGGTGACGCGGGGGATGGAGATACCGGCTGCCCGGTACGCCGACTGCATGAGGGACGAGCAGTCGCACCGTTTGTCGGGGTCGCCGGAGTGCGGGTCGGTGCATGATCCGCCGAAGTGATACGGGGTGCCGAGCTGGTTGACAGCCCAGACAATGGCGGCTGCCACGGCTGGCGGGGTGTTAGCGGGTAACGCGAACCCATCCGGCAGGGCGGAGAGCGCATCGGTGGCGCAGTCCGCGAGAGTGCTGGTTAGCTGCTCCACCAGGTGCACAGCGTCGTCGGTCCACTTCCCGTACGCGTCGGGAAAGGCCGAGACCTGGACCGCTTGGGCAGCCTCGGCGAGCGGCATCGACTCCCAGCCGGGAACGGTGAGGAGCTTGTCGAAGAACGTGCCCGCCTGGTAGGCGGGCTCGGACAGTTGCGCAACGGTTCCCCAGCCCTGGCTCGGGCGCTGCTGGAACACGCCGATGGAGTCGTGGTCGTTGCGGTCGCCGAGGTGTGGCAGGTTCCGCAGGCCGGATTCCTGCATGGCGGTGGCAACGGCGACGACCCAGCCCCAGCGCGGTACACCTTTAGCGACCCCGACGTCGATGATGGTGGCGGCGATTTCCAGCTGTTCGGTGTCCCAGGTACTGGCGCCAGGTGGCTGTCCGGAGGGGCGTACGGCGGGCGGGGCGACGATGCCGCACCCGCCGGAGCCGCCGCCCATGACGGCCGACAGCAGGAGCATGGGCAGTCCGAAGCAGGCGACGATGACGACGGTGACGACGCCGACGATGACCTTGGCCATGTGGTGATTACCTTCCCCTGAAAACAGAAAGGCCGGTGTCCGCGCGGGTGCGACCGGCAGAGGTGCAGCGGTGCTGCGGGTTACCGGTAGTGGATGAGCGGCAGCAGCCCGGCGTGGGTGTCGCGGAGAATGCGGCGATCGGTCGGCGGTCTCGAACAGAGGGTGGCCGACGTCGACCGGGGTGGCGTAGCGCCGGGTCCGATTGGTCGGTCTTCAGGCCGGGCACGCGCCAGGGCATCGCGTAGTAGTCGAGTAACGGGGCGTCGTTGATCTGTGGGGCCAAGGGGGCATGGGCTGGCTGGTGCAGATGGCCAGGCAGTGACAGCCCGGGTCGTTGTAGACCGAGCGCGGCTGGCCACGGTGAATCGGGCAGCGGCAGTCGCAGTCGCGCTCGACGGCGCTGCGGTAGTGCGGTGCGTCGCAGTCTTCTCGGGTCGTGAAACGCAAAAGGGGCAGTGGGCCGCCCGGGTAGGCGGCCCACTTTGGACGGCGCGGTCAGGCGATGGGTGTGTGGAGTACGTGGGCGGCTTGGCGTAGCAGGTGCTCGATAAAGCGACTGGCGTCGTAGAAGTCGTGCCGGCTGTCGACTTCTGCGGCGCTTGCCCAGTCCCAGGTGCCGTTGGCCATGGCGGGGACGTGCCAGAGGTCGCCGCCGTGGTCGAGGAAGAGTGCGCAGCCCCACGGGTCGGCCAGCAGCGTGAGGGGCTGGGTGGCGCAGGTGATGGTGCAGGCGCAGTCGGGCTCGGTGTAGGTGGTGCGCGGCAGGTGGTGGTGGACGAGGCAGCGGCAGTCGCAAACCCTCTGCCACGGTTGCGTGTAGGCCATGGGGTTCTCCCGAGAGTGGATGCGCGTACGCCTCGGCCGCCGTGCACGGTGGCCGACGTCCGAGGCGTACGCGGTAGGAGGTGGTGTCACCGCCGCCGTTCAGGCCGGCGGCGCGATGGAGGTCCGGCCGGGTCCGAGGAGCGTGGTGTCCTGGATCTGGCGGGTTTCTTCGGCGGTGAGCAGGTAGGCGGGTAACCGCGGTACGTGTTCGCGCCAGGCGCGGTAGAGCCGGTGTGTGCCGTCGATGAGCAGCGGGCTGGGTGTGGGTGCCCGGTGACGTCGAGGTGGGCGACGACCAGGGCTTGGTCAGGTCGGTGGTCATCGCGTAGGCGCGGTTGAGGCCGGTGCTGGTCGGGCCGATGAGGTTGACTCGGTGCGGCTCGTCGAGCCGGGTCAGGCCGTAGGCGTTGACGTTCTCCCTGCCCTACAGGGCGGGGATTCCCTCCGCGCTGCGCGCGGAACAGCGCGTGGCGCCCGGGCGGATTCCTGTTTCACGGCGCGGTGCCGGCACGGATGCCGGTCTTACCTGCGCTCCACAGGCGTTTGAGTTGTCCCAGCGTCCCTGGGCCAACACATTGATCGCCGCGTTCACGTCCCGGTCATGGGTCGCCCCGCATGGGCAGGTCCATGACCGGACGTTGAGCGGCTTGGGTCCGTCGATCCGGCCGCACGCCGAGCAGGTCTGCGACGTGGGTGCGAAACGGTTAACCTTCCCGAACCTCCGCCCGGCGCGGGCGGCCTTGTACTCCAGCATTGCGGTGAAGCTGGCCCACCCGGCGTCGTACACGGACTTCGCCAGCCGGGTACGGCCGAGACCAGCCACGCACAGGTCCTCGACGTACACCGCTTGGTTGTCGCGGATGATCGCCGTGGACAGCTTGTGCTGCCAGTCCCGCCGGGTGTCGGCCACCCGGGCGTGCGCCCGAGCCACCTTCTTGACGGCCTTCTTGCGGTTGCTGCTGCCCCGCTGCTTGCGGGACAGATCCTGCTGCAACCGCTTGAGCTTGCGGGCCGCACGGCGCAGAAACGTCGGTGCCGTGACCTTCGTGCCGTCCGAGAGGACCGCGAAGTGCGTCAGCCCCAGGTCGATACCCACCTCGGAGTCGACCGGCGGCAGCGGTTCGTCGGTGGTCTGCACGACGAACGACGCGAAGTACCGCCCAGATGCGTCCCGGATAATCGCCACGGACGACGGGTCCGCCGGAAGGTTGCGTGACCAGCGCACGGGCAGGTCGCCGACCTTCGGTAGGCGCAGCCGACCCTTGTCGAGGACCGTGAACCGGGAGTTCTTGGTGAACCGGATGGCCTGCCGGTTGTCCTTGCGCGACCGGAACCGCGGCGGCGCGACCGTGCGGCCCCTGCGTTTCCCAGACAGGGAGTTGAAGAAGTTCCGGTACGCGGTGTTCAAGTCCGCGAGTGCCTGCTGCAACACCACGGCCGAGACCTCGCCCAGCCATGCCCGCTGCGGGGTCAGCTTGGCCTCGGTGATCAGCCGTCGGGACAGCTCGGCGTCGCAGATGTACCTCTCGCCCTGCTCGCGTGCCTGCTGGCGCAGGCGCAGCCCGTCGTTGAACACCACCCGCGCGCACCCGAACGCCCGAGCCAGCTCGATCTGCTGGCCGGGCGTCGGGTAGACGCGGAAGTTGTAACG
>NZ_QGSW01000265.1:0-23240 GCF_003176715.1 Micromonospora sp. S4605 | reverse complement strand
CACCCGGTGCACGCGGTACGCCCGCCCCACCCCGGCCACGTCCAGCACGACCCGCTCGGGAGTGGCCTCGACCAGCGTCACGGCCGGCCGATCGGCGCCGTCGCCCGGCCCGCCGGCCGCCGTCCCGTCGGCCGCCGCCACCGACCACTCGGCCAACGCGCCGCCGCGGTCGAAGCGGTAGCGGACCTCGACCTCGTCGTCTCCCAGGGCGTAGCGGACGACCTGCGGGAAGGCCGGGACGTTGCGCCACCCGGAGGGGAGCCCGGCGAGCACCGGCGCGGCGGCGCGGCGTTCGGCGGCCCCGGCGAGGGCGGCCGCCAGCGCGGCCACCGGAACCTGGTCGGCGGGCAGCAGCGGGGCGAACACCTCGGGGTGCCGGTCCAGGAAGCCGGTGTCGAGGTCGACGGCGGCGAACTCCGGGCTGCGCAGGACGCGGACCAGCAGGTCCCGGTTGGTGGTCACGCCGTGCAGTTCGGCCCGGGCCAGCGCGCCGGCCAGGGCACGGGCCGCCTCGGCGCGGGTGGGTGCCCAGGCGATCACCTTGGCGAGCATCGAGTCGTAGTGGACGCCCACCACCGAGCCGCCGGCCACGCCGGAGTCCAGCCGCAGGCCCGGCCCGGCCAGCGGCCCGAACTCGACGGCCACGCCGGGCAGGGCGAACCGGTGCAGGGAGCCGGTCGCCGGCCGGTACCCCTGGGCCGGGTCCTCCGCGCAGAGGCGTACCTCGATCGCGTGGCCGACGGCCGGCGGAGTCGCCGCGACCGGCAGCGGCTCGCCCTCGGCGACGAGCAGTTGCAGCCGGACCAGGTCCAGCCCGGTGGTCAGCTCGGTGACCGGGTGCTCCACCTGGAGGCGGGTGTTCATCTCCAGGAAGTGGATGTCGCCGTCCGGGGCGAGCAGGAACTCGACAGTTCCCGCCCCGACGTAGTCGACCGTCCGCCCGGCCGCCACCGCCGCCTCGTGCAGCCGCTGCCGCACCTCGTCGGGGAGGACACCCGGCGCCTCCTCGACGATCTTCTGGTGCCGGCGCTGGATCGAGCACTCGCGGACCCCGAGGGCGACCACCGCCCCGTGGGTGTCGCCGAAGATCTGCACCTCGACGTGCCGGCCGCGTTCGACGTACCGCTCGATGAAGACCGTGCCGTCGCCGAAGGCCGAGGCCGCCTCGCGGCGCGCGCCGGCGACGGCCTCGGCGAGCCCGCCGGCGTCGCGGACCACCCGCATCCCGCGCCCGCCGCCCCCGGCGGACGCCTTCACCAGCACCGGGAAGCCGGTGACCTGGTCGGCGTCGGTCCAGGTCGGGAGCATCGGCACGCCGGCCTCGGCGAGCAGCGCCTTCGCCGCCATCTTGTCGCCCATCGCGGCGATCGCCTTGGCCGGCGGCCCGACCCAGGTCAGCCCGGCGTCGGTGACCGCCGTCGCGAACTCGGCGTTCTCGGCGAGGAAGCCGTAGCCGGGGTGGACGGCGTCCGCGCCGGCCCGGCGGGCCGCGTCGAGGATGCGGTCGATCCGCAGGTACGTCTCGGCCGGCGTGTTCCCGGGCAGGCGTACGGCCAGGTCGGCCTCGGCGACGAAGGGCGCGTCGGCGTCCGCGTCGGAGTGCACGGCGATGGTGGTGATCCCGAGCGTGCGGCAGGTGGCGAAGATCCGGCGGGCGATCTCACCCCGGTTGGCAACGAGCAGCCTGTTGATCATGACCTACCCCTCACATCCGGAAGACGCCGAAGCCGTCGGTGCCCCGCACCGGTGCGTTGTGGACGGCCGAGAGGCAGAGCCCGAGCACGGTACGGGTGTCCCGAGGGTCGATCACCCCGTCGTCGTAGAGCCGGCCGGAGAGGAAGAGCGCGCCGGACTGGGACTCGATCTGCTGCTCGACCATCATCCGCATGGCGGCGTCGGACTCCTCGTCGAACTCCCGGCCCCGGGCGGCGGCGGCCTGCCGAGCCACGATGGAGAGCACGCCGGCCAACTGCGCCGGCCCCATCACCGCCGACTTCGCGTTCGGCCAGGTGAACAGGAACCGCGGCTCGTACGCCCGGCCACACATGCCGTAGTTGCCGGCCCCGTACGAGGCGCCGAGGTTGACCGTCAGGTGCGGCACTGTCGAGTTCGACACCGCGTTGATCATGAGGGCGCCGTGCTTGATGATGCCGCGCTGCTCGTACTCGGTGCCGACCATGTAGCCGGTGGTGTTCTGCAGGAAGAGCAGCGGGGTGTCGGCCGCGTTGGCGAGCTGGATGAACTGCGCCGCCTTCTGCGCCTCCTCGCTGAACAGCACCCCGCGCGCGTTGGCCAGCACGCCGACCGGGTAGCCGTGCAGCTCGCCCCAGCCGGTGACCAGGGCGCTGCCGTACGCCGGCTTGAACTCGTCGAACTCGCTGCCGTCCAGGATCCGGGCCAGCACCTCGCGCGGGTCGAACGGCACCTTGAGGTCGGCCGGGACGAGGCCGAGCAGCTCCTCCGGGTCGTACCTTGGCGGACGCGGGACCGGGGTGCGCGGCGGCGGGCCCTGCTTGCGCCAGTTCAACCGGCGTACGCACTGCCGGGCCAGCCGGATGCCGTCCCGCTCGTCCTCGGCGAGGAAGTCGGCCAGGCCGGAGGTGGTGGCGTGCATCGCCGCCCCGCCCAGCGACTCGTCGTCGGTGACCTCGCCGGTGGCCATCTTCACCAGCGGCGGTCCGGCCAGGTAGACCTGCGACCGGTCCCGGATCATGATCACGTGGTCGGACATCCCCGGCACGTACGCCCCGCCCGCGGTGGCGTTGCCGAAGACCACGCTGACCGTGGGGATCTTCGCGGCGGAGAGCCGGGTGAGGTCGCGGAACACCCGCCCGCCCGGGATGAAGATCTCCGCCTGGGTGGGCAGGTCGGCGCCGGCCGACTCGACCAGGTTCACCATCGGCAGCCGGTTCGCCAGCGCGATCTCGCCGGCCCGCCGGGTCTTGGCCAGCGACCAGGGGTTGACCGCGCCGCCGCGTACCGTCGGGTCGTTGGCGATGACCAGGCACTCGACGCCCTCGACCACGCCGATGCCGGTCACCACGCTCGCGCCGACCGGAAAGTCGGTGCCGTACGCGGCCGCCGGCGACAGCTCCAGGAACGGGCTGTCCGGGTCGAGCAGCAGCTCGATCCGTTCCCGGGGCAGCAGCTTGCCCCGGGCGTGGTGCCGGGTCACGTACTTCTCGCCGCCCCCGGCCCGGGCCTGGTCGAGCGCCGCGTCCAGTTCGGCGAGACGGTCCAGCAGCGCCGCGCGGTTGGCGGTGAATCCCGGTGCGGACGGGTCGACAGCGGTGTCCAGTGTGGTCACAGCCCCATCCCCTTCGCGATGATCTCGTTCATGATCTCGGTGGTGCCGCCGCCGATGCCGAGGATCCGGGCGTCCCGGTAGTGCCGCTCCACCTCGGCGTCGCGCAGGTAGCCGTAGCCGCCGTGCAGTTGCAGCGCCTGGTCGACCACGTGGTCACAGGCAGCCACGGCGACGTTCTTGGCCATCGCCACCTCGGTCACCACCGGCTCGCCGGCCGCCACCCGGGTGGCGACCTCGTGCACGTACGCCCGGGCCGCCTCGGCGCGGGTGTGCATCTCGGCCAGCCGGTGCCGGATCAGCTGCCGGCTGGCCAGCGGACGGCCGAACGTGGACCGGTCCCGGCACCAGCGGGTGGCCAGCTCGACGCAGCGCTGCGCGGTGGCGTACGCCTGGGTGGCGAGCGAGAGCCGCTCGGCGGCGAAGTGCTGCATGATCGCGAGGAAGCCGGTGTTCTCCTCGCCGATCCGGTTGGTCACCGGCACCCGGACGTCGACGAAGGAGAGTTCGGCCGTGTCCGAGCAGTGCCAGCCCAGCTTCTCCAGCCGGCGTCCCACCGTGAAGCCGGGCGTGCCCTTGTCGATCACCAGCAGGCTGAGCTCGCCGCTGCCAGGGAAGTCGGTGCAGACCGCGGTGGTCACGAAGTCCGCCCGGACCCCGCTGGTGATGTAGGTCTTCGACCCGTTCACCACGTAGTGGTCGCCGTCCCGGCGGGCGGTGGTGCGGATCGCTGCGACGTCCGAGCCTCCGTCCGGCTCGGTGATCGCCAGGGCGCCGATCATCGTGCCAGCGAGGGTCGGCCGGACGTACCGGTCGACCAGGTCGTCGTCACCCCGGAGTTGGCCAGCGGCGAGCCGGCCGCGGACCAGGCCGCCGCTCCCGCCGCCAGCGGCGGCGACCATGTGCGGCAAGGCGATGCCGTGCGTGAAGAGCGCCGCGACCAGCCCGGACGACCCGCCGGCGCGGATGATCTCCTCGGTGACCACTATCGAGTCGAGCAGGTCACCGCCGCTGCCGCCGACCGACTCGGGGAAGCCGATACCGAGCAGGCCGATCTTCGCGGCGGTCTCGTGCAGCGAGCGGGGCACCTCGCCGGCCCGCTCCCAGTCGGCCAGGTGCGGCAGCACCTCGCGGGTGACGAACGACCGGGTCAGCTCGCGCAGCTGCCGCCGCTCCGGAGTGTCGACGATGGTCACGAGTCCTCCCCGGTGGTGGTGGCGGCCGGCCCGGTCGGGAGGTCGGCGGGCAGGTCGACGATCCGGGACCGGAGCAGCTCGCCGAGCGCCTTGGCCTGCGGGTCGAACCGGGTGGACGCGGCCACCCCCGCACCGAGCAGGCCCCGGATCACGAAGTTCACCGCGCGCAGGTTCGGCAGCTCGTACCGCTCGACGGCCAGCGGCGCGGTCTCCGGCAGCAGCTCGGCCAGCCGCTCGACGGTGAGCCAGCCGCGCAGCCAGTCGTACGCCCGGTCGGTGCGGGCCCAGACGCCGAGGTTGGCGTCGCCCCCCTTGTCGCCGGAGCGCGCGCCGACCAGCTCGCCGAGCGGACCGCGCCGGGTGGGCCCGGCGGCGACCGGCGGCGGGTCGGCCGGCACGGGCTCCGGTGCCGGCGGGTCGGTCCGGGTCGGTGGCGGGATCGACACCCGCTCACCGGACGGGAGCACCGCGACGTGCGCCACCGCGTCCTGCGGCACCGTGTCGGCGGTGAACACCCCGTACGGCGTCGCGTCGCCGGGCAGTGTGGTGAGGGTGCAGCCCGGGTAGGAGGCCAGCGCCAGCTCCACCGCGGCCGCCGAGAACGCCCGCCCGGCCCGCGCCCTGTCGCCGTCGCGCAGGTGTACGTGCAGCAAGGCGCTCGCCGCCTCGGTGTCGGCGGCGTCCGGGTGGTCGGTGCGGGCCAGGGTGAACTCCAGCCCCTCCTTGCCGACCGCCTCTTCCAGTTGGCCGCGCACCAGGGCCGCCTTCGCCGGGATGTCCAGCCCGCAGAGCACGAAGGTCATCGAGTTGCGGAAGCCACCGAGGTTGTTGACGCCGACCTTCAGGGTGTCCGGCGGCGGTGTGCCGCGCACCCCGCTGACCCGGACCCGGTCCGGGCCGTCGGCGTGCAGGGTGACCGTGTCCAACCGGGTCACCACGTCCGGCCCCAGGTACGCCGGCCCGCCCACCTCGTAGAGCAGCTGGGCGGTGACCGTCTCCACGGTGACCGCCCCGCCGGTGCCCGGGTGCTTGGTGAGCACGCAGGAACCGTCCGGGTGCAGTTCGGCGATCGGGAAGCCGGGGCGGTGGCCGCCGTCGGGCAGCTCGGTGAAGAAGCTGAAGTTGCCGCCGGTCACCTGGGCGCCGCACTCCACGAGGTGGCCGGCGACCGTCGCCCCGGCCAGCGCGTCGAGGTCGTCGCGACCCCAGCCGAACCGGGCGATCGCCGGGCCCACCACCAGCGACGCGTCGGTGACCCGGCCGGTGACCACCACGTCCGCGCCGCCGTCCAGGCAGGCGGCGATGCCGAACGCGCCGAGGTAGGCGTTCGCGGTGAGCGCGTCCGGGCGGTCCAGCGCGTCGCCCTCGACGTAGCCGACCCGAACCGGCAGGCCGAGCCGCTCGGCGAGCGCGCCGATCGCCGCGGCCAGCCCGGCCGGGTTCAGCCCACCGGCGTTGGTCACGATCCGTACGCCCCGGTCCAGCGCGGTGCCGAGGCAGCCCTCGAGTTGGCGGAGGAAGGTCTTCGCGTAGCCGAGCGCGGGGTCGCGGAGCCGGTCCCGGCCGAGGATCAGCATGGTCAGCTCGGCCAGGTAGTCGCCGGTCAGCACGTCCAGGTCGCCGCCGTCGAGCATCTCCCGCCAGGCGCTGAACCGGTCGCCGTAGAAGCCGGAGGCGTTACCCACCCGCAGCACCCCGTTCACGCCGGCACCCCGCTGCCGGTGGTGGCCGGTGGGCGGCCCGTACCCGGGGGGCCGGCGAACGCCTGCGCCACGTCGAGCCACTCGTCGGCGACCGGGCCGGTGGCGGTCAGGGCCAGGTCGGCGCGGTGCCGGCGCTGGGTGACCAGCAGGCAGAAGTCCAGCGCCGGGCCGGTGACCCGGTCGGCGGCGTCGGTCGGGCCGAAGCTCCAGGTCGTCCCGTCGGGCGCGGCCAGCTCGACCCGTACCGGCACCGTCGGCACCGGCCGGCCGTGGGCGGCGAAGCTGTGCCCGAGGGTACGGAACCCGAGGTACGCCACGTGCCGGAGCCGGGCGCTGGCCGGGCGGGTGACGCCGAGCGCGTCGGCCACGTCCGCGCCGTGCGCCCAGGTCTCCATGATCCGGGCGGTGGCCATCGAGGCGGGCGACATCCGGGTGCCGTACCAGGGCAGCTTCTCGCCGGGCGGGGCGGCGGCCAGGGCCTCGGCGAGCGCCGTACGGCCGGCGCGCCAGCGGGCCAGCAGATCGGCCGGCGGGGCGAGGAACTCCTCGGCGCCGTCGTCGACCAACCGTGCCGGATCGGGGGCCGCGGTGACCGAGGCGAAGAAGGCGGTGGCGTCGGTGGCGGCGAGCAGCGCGACGTGGTCGGTCCAGGCGAGGTGGGCGATCTGGTGCCCGACCGTCCAGCCCGGCGCCGGGGTCGGTCGGGCCCAGTCGGCCGGTGTCAGGGGACTCACCAGGGCGTCCAGCTGCTCGGACTCGGTGGCCAGATCCGCGAGCAGGTCTGCGAGGTCGACCATGGTGCCTCCGGTCGGTCAGGGCGTGGGCGTGAGCAGGGTGGCGAGCTGGCGCTTCCAGGTGGCGAGCAGGGCGGTGCGGCGGGTCGAGTCGTCGTTGAGCAGGTTGGCCACCCCGAGGCCGCGGAGCAGGTCGAGGGTGGCCTGGACGGCCTCACGTACGCCCGGGCGGCGTTCGTCGACGCCGAGCAGGGCGACGGTGAGCCGGTGCATCTCCCGGCCGACCCGGGCCTCCAGCGGCACCAGGGCCTCGCGGAGCTCGCGGTCGGTGCGGGCGGCGACCCAGAGTTCCAGGGCGGCGACGAAGAGCGGCCCGGTGAAGGCGGCGCCGAGCAGGTCGATCACCCGGTCGAGCCGCTGCGGGCCGGCCGGCAGCGCCTCCGCCTCGGTGCGCAGCTCGGCCGCCCGGCGCTCGGCGAGGTGGTCGACGGCCGCGATGACCAGGGTCGCCTTGGTGGGGTAGTGGTGCAGCTGCGCGCCCCGGGAGACGCCGGCCCGGGCCGCCACCAGCGTCGTGGTGGTGCCGGCCCAGCCGTGCTCGACCAGGCACTCGACGGTCGCCTCCAGCAGCCGGGCGCGGGTGGCGCGGCTGCGTTCCTGTTGAGGGACGCGGATCGATGCGGCGGGCACGGGGACAGCGTGCCGCCCCCGAAACAAACAGTCAAGCCTGACTTTTTCTACGGCCAGGCCGGGACCCGGTCCGACCGAGGGCTCAGCGGCCGTCGCGCGGGGCGAAGACGGCCAGCGCGTCGGCGTCGCTGTGCCGGGAGCGCAGGTACTCGTCGGCCCACTCGGCGGCGTCCGGGAAGGTCGACTCGGCGGCCACCCGGGCGCAGGCGGCGTCCACGTCGAAGTAGGTCCGGCGGAGCTGCACGCCGGGCCCGAGCAGCGCCCAGTCCGCCCCCGGGCCGCCGTACGGCATGCCGACGCTGCCCGGGTTGACCACCAGGCGGCGGTCGACCAGCCGGGTGAAGGGCATGTGGGTGTGCCCGCAGACCACCGTCCGCACCTCGGCCGGTACGCCGGCGAACACCTCCGTCCAGCGCGCCATCCGGGTGTCGACCAGCACGACCTCCTCGTCGTCGCGGGGCGTGGCGTGGCAGAAGAGCACCGGCCCGAGGCCGGCGACCGCCAGGGTCACCGTCAGCGGCAGCGCGGCCAGCCGGGCCAACTGGTCCGCCCGGAGCTGCTCGGCGGCCCAGTTCGAGACGTCGATCGGGGACTTCCGGCCGGCGCGCGCCTCGACCAGTTCCCGGTCGGCGTTGCCGCGTACCCAGCAGACCCGGTCGCCCAGCCCGGCGAGCAGGTCGAGCACCTCGACCGGCTGCGGGCCGGCGGCGATGTCGCCGGTGAGCACGATCAGGTCGGCGGTGGCGACGTCCGGCTCGGCCAGCACGGCCTCCAGCGCGGGCAACGCCCCGTGGATGTCGGAGAGTACGGCGACCTGGTTCAGCATCGGTCCAGCGTGCGGCGACCGGCGCCGCCAGGTCCAGGAATTCTGCGCCGGGCAGACGGGAAGCCGGACCGGCCCGGACCGACGACGCGGTCCGGGCCGGGAAAGCCACGGCGGCCGGGGACGGGCCCCGGTCGGGGTCAGACGCGGGCGCGGCGGGCCAGGCGCTCCGGGTCGAGGATGATGATGCTCTTGCCGTCCAGCCGCAGCCAGCCGCGCGAGGCGAAGTCGGCCAGCGCCTTGTTCACCGTCTCCCGGGAGGCGCCGACCAGCTGGGCGATCTCCTCCTGGGTGAGGTCGTGGGTCACCCGCAGCACGCCGCCGTCGCGGGTGCCGAACCGGCCGGCCATCTGGAGCAGGTTCTTCGCCACCCGACCGGGCACGTCGGTGAAGATCAGGTCGGCCAGCGAGTCGTTGGTCCGGCGGAGCCGGCGGGCCAGCACGCGGAGCAGCTGCTCGGCGATCTCGGGCCGGTTGTTCAACCACGGCCGCAGCGCCTGCTTGCGCAGTCGCACCAGCCGGGTGTCGGTCACCGCGGTGGCGGTCGCCGTACGCGGACCCGGGTCGAAGAGCGACAGCTCGCCGACCATGTCCGACGGGCCCATCACCGCGATCAGGTTCTGCCGACCGTCCGCTGCCCGGCGGCCAACCTTGATCTTGCCAGACAGCAGGATGTAGAGACTGTCGCCGGGCTCGCCCTCGTTGAAGACGATCTCGCCCTTGCGGACCTCGATCGTCTCCATCTCCTTGGCGAGCGCCTCGGCAGCCTCCGGGTCGACCCCCTGGAAGATCCCGCTGCGGGCCAGTACCTCGTCCATCGCGCACCTCCGGTTGCGCGTGCCGTCTGCTCGGCCGGGTCCGCCGTCCGCTGATCCCTCGCGCGCCGCCAAGTCTAGGCACAACAGCGCGGGAATCAGAGGTGCACCCCTGGAATCTTGATCCCCGGGCGTAACCCACCCGACCCGTGCGACCAGTAAGATCACGCGATTTCCGGACCCCGGCCGGGCGCTCGCGTCCGGGGTCGTAGGGTCACGGCGTGCTGAGTGACCCCCTGCTGACCACCCGTTCCGAGGGCGGGCGGGACGTGCCGCTGCTGGTCTGGCGAGCCGACCGCCCGCTGCGCGCGGTCAGTTCCGCGCCGCTCGGCGGCGGCATCGGGGAGCGGCGGTGGGTGGTCAACGCGACAGTGCCGATGTCGTACGACCGGGACGACCCCGCCGACCACCTGGCCGGCCTGGCCGACCAGCTCGGCCTGGACGGGCCGGGGGTGGGCCTGCTGACCGGCGTCGACGTGGCCGAGGTGGTGGCCCGGACCGACACCGGCGTGCGGGCCTGGGCGACGGTCGGGCTCGGGACCCCGGTCTGGGCCGCCGCGCCCGCGCCGGCGGCGCCCGGGCAGCGGGTCGGCACGGTCAACATCGTCCTGTACGTGCCGGCCCGGCTCGGTGACGCCGCGCTGGTCAACGCGGTGGCGACGGCCACCGAGGCGAAGGCCCAGGCGATCGGCGAACTCGGGATGCCGGGCACCGGCACCCCGACCGACGCGGTCACCGTGCTCTGCCCGGCCGACGGCCCGATCGCCGAGTACGGCGGCCCCCGCTCGGTCTGGGGAGCCCCGCTGGCCCGGGCCGTGCACGCCGCCGTGCTGGCCGGCGGAGCGGGCACCGTGGTCCCCTGGTCGGACCGGCTGGCGGGCTGAATTCCTGGCCGATCGGCCCTCGTCGGTCCGATTGCCGCCCGGTAGGGTCGCGGGCGATGTACGCTGCCGCCCCCACCGCCCCCCGTCCGCGCCGCCGCCCGGCGCTGGCGCTCGTCGTGCTGCTCGCCGTGCTGCTCGCGGCCGGCTGCGGCGACGGGCCGGTGGACGGGCCGGTCTGGCAGCCCGGCGCGGGCGGTGGCGGCACCGGCGCCCCGGTCGGCTCCGCCTCCGCGACGCCGGCCGAGAAGTCCATTTCGCTCTCCGCCACCGGCGACATCATCATGGGCAACGCGCCGAACCGGCTGCCCGCGAACGGCGGCAAGGGCTTCTTCGACTCGGTCGAGAAGGCGCTCGAGGCCGACCTGGTGATGGGCAACCTGGAGGAGCCGCTCACCGTCGACACCGGCACCGGCAAGTGCGGCGCGAACTCCACCCGCTGCTTCCAGTTCCGGGCCCCGCCGGAGTATGCCGCGCACCTGCGCGACGCCGGCTTCGACCTGCTCAACCAGGCCAACAACCACGGCTACGACTACGGCCCGAAGGGCTACGAGAACACCCAGAAGGCGCTGGAGAAGTACGATCTCGCGCACACCGGCGCGCCCGACCAGATCACCGTGGTCGAGGTGGCGGGGGTCAAGGTCGCCGTCGCCGGCTTCTCGTCGTACGTCTGGTCCAACAGCCTGGTCGACATCGCCGAGGCGAAGCAGGTGATCACCAAGGCCGCCGGGCTGGCCGACCTGGTGGTGGTGCAGGTGCACATGGGCGGCGAGGGGTCGGACAAGACCCGGGTGCGGCCCGGCACCGAGATGTTCCTCGGCGAGAACCGGGGCGATCCGGTCAAGTTCTCCAAGGCGATGATCGACGCGGGCGCCGACCTGATCGTCGGGCACGGCCCGCACGTGCTGCGCGGCATGGAGTTCTACAAGGGCCGGCTGATCGCGTACAGCCTCGGCAACTTCGCCGGTGGCGGCAACTCGCTGAGCAACGCCGGCCGGCTGGGCTGGGGCGGCGTACTCAAGGTGTCGCTGAAGCCGGACGGCAGCTGGGCCGGCGGCTCGTTCGTCTCGACGTACATGAACTCCGCCGGCAAGCCGACCATGGACCGCGACGACCGGGGCCTCGGCCTGGTGCGGCAGCTGACCCGCAGCGACTTCCCGAAGACCGGCGCCCGGTTCGACGACTCCGGCCGGATCAGCCCGCCGGCGCAGGGCTGACCCGCCGGCCCGGCGCGTGGGGCCCGCCGGTTCGTCGGACCGGCGACGTAGGCTGGCCGGCGTGACCACCAGCATTCCCGGTGCCACCGAGACCGACCTCGGCCGCAAACGTCGCGCCCGGAAGATCGGCCGGGTGTTGACCGAGACTCACCCCGACGCGCACTGTGAGCTCGACCACTCCAACCCGCTGGAGCTGGCCGTGGCGACGATCCTCTCCGCCCAGTGCACCGACAAGAAGGTCAACGAGGTCACCCCGAAGCTCTTCGCCCGCTACCCGACCGCCGCCGACTACGCCGGCGCCCAGCGGGCCGAGCTGGAGGAGCTGATCCGCCCCACCGGCTTCTACCGGAACAAGACCGACTCGCTGATCAAGCTCGGCCAGGCGCTGGTCGAGCGCTACGACGGCCGGGTCCCCGGCAAGCTGGTCGACCTGGTGACGCTGCCCGGGATCGGTCGCAAGACCGCCAACGTCATCCTCGGCAACGCCTTCGACGTGCCCGGCATCACCGTCGACACGCACTTCCACCGGCTGGTCGGGCGCTGGCGGCTGACCGGCGAGACCGACCCGGTCAAGGTGGAGCACGCCATCGGGGCGCTCATCGAGCGGCGCGACTGGACGATGTTCTCGCATCGGGTGATCTTCCACGGCCGGCGGGTGTGCCACGCCCGCAAGCCGGCCTGCGGTGCCTGCACCCTGGCCAAGCTCTGTCCCTCCTACGGCACCGGCCCGACCGAGCCGGCCGCCGCCGCCAAGCTGCTCAAGGGCCCCCGGGCGCGCGACCTCGCGGCGGCCGCCGGGGTCGACCCGGAGCTGGTGCCGGCGCAGGCGGTCGTCGCGGAGGCACCGTGAGCGCGAGGAGTGCGCCGGGTTTGCGAGCCCCGCAGTCGCGAACTGAGGTCGCACCGTGAGCGCGCGGAAGCCGGCCGTGCCAGCCCACCGGTCGCCGACGACGGTGTGCCGATGAAGCGGGGGTTCGCTGTCCTGCTCGTCCCGCTGCTGCTGGCGGTCGCGGGCTGCACCGGCACCACCGGGCAGGAGGAGGCGCCGACCCGGCAGGGGGCGGCCGCCAGCCGGCCGTCGCCGTTCCAGGACTGCGCCGCGCTGACCACCGCCCCGGGCACCACCGGCGCGCCGACCCCGTCGCCGGCCGGCGGGGGCGACCCGCTGCCCGAGCTGACCTTGAACTGCTTCACCGGCGGTGCGCCCGTCGCCCTCCGGGACGTCCGCGGCCCGGCCGTGGTCAACGTCTGGGCCTCCTGGTGCGCGCCCTGCCGCACCGAGCTGCCGGCCTTCCAGCGGCTCAGCGAGCGGGCCGGCGGCCAGCTCCGGGTGCTCGGGGTGAACAGCCGCGACAGCCGCGCCGGCGCGCAGTCCATCGGGGAGGACTTCGGCGTACGCTTCCCCGTCCTGGTCGACCAGGGTGAGGCGCTGCAACGGGCGCTCGGCCGCAACGCCATCCCGCTCACCCTCTTCGTCGACGGGCAGGGCCGGGTGCGGCACGTGGACGCGTCCGGCGCGCTGGACGACGCCCGCCTCGCCGCGCTGGTCCGGCAGCACCTGGGCCTGGCGGTGTCCGCGTGACCCGACAGCCACCGGCCTGGATCGAGCCCCTGCTGCACCGGCTCGGCACCGCCCGCACCGAGGACTTCACCCGGCTGGCCACCCCGAGCCACGGCGGCCGGGAGAGCGCGGTGCTGGTGCTGCTCGGCGAGGAGCCCGGCGCCGGCCCGGACGTGCTGATCCTGCAGCGGGCCGCCACCCTGCGCAATCACGCCGGTCAGCCGGCCTTCCCGGGCGGCGCGGCCGATCCGGACGACGCCGACGCCGCAGCCACCGCGCTGCGCGAGGCGAACGAGGAGGTCGGCCTCGACCCGGCCAGCGTCACCGTGCTGGCCGAACTGCCCCGGCTCTGGATCCCGGTCAGCGATTTCGTGGTGACCCCGGTGCTCGCCTGGTGGCACGCGCCGCACCCGGTGCATCCCCGGGAACCGGCCGAGGTGGCGCACGTGGCCCGGCTGCCGGTCGCCGAGCTGGTCGACCCGGAGAACCGGATGCGGGTGCGGCACCCGAGCGGTTGGATCGGGCCGGCGTTCTCCGCCCGCGGCATGCTGGTCTGGGGCTTCACCGCTGGGGTGCTGGACGCCCTGCTGACGATGGGCGGCTGGACGCGACCGTGGCCGCGCGGCAGGGTGGTCGACCTGCCGCCGACCGCCGCCACCCCGGCGCCCTCGGCCGGTACCGACGAGGTGGACGAGAGCGCCGTGCGCTGACCCGGCGGTCACCTTCCGCAAGCGATGGTCATCCCGCGAGCGCTCTGCCCGTACGCTTGACCCGTGTCCGCCGTGGATCTCGTACTGCTGCTGCTCATGCTCGTGTTCGCGATCAGCGGATACCGCCAGGGGTTCGTCATCGGCCTGCTGTCGTTCTCCGGCTTCTTCCTGGGCGCCCTGGTCGGCCTCCAGATCGGGCCGCTGCTGGCCGAGCAGTTCGTGGACAGTGGCACCCGGGTGTTGATCGCCCTGGTGGCGGTCTTCGGGCTGGCCGTCATCGGTCAGGCGCTCGCCGGCTGGCTCGGCTCCCACCTGCGCAAGACGATCACCAGCGACGTGGGCAAGCAGGTCGACGACATCGGCGGCGCGTTCGTCTCGATCTTCGCGGTGCTGCTGGTCGCCTGGCTGGTCGCGGTGCCGCTCGGGTCGTCCTCGCTGCCCTGGCTGGCCGCGTCGGTGAAGAACAGCGCGCTGCTCACCGTGGTCGACCGGGTGCTGCCGGACCGGGCGCAGCAGTTCTCCACCGCGCTGCGCGACACGGTGGACACCAACGGCTTCCCGGAGGTTTTCGAGGGGCTGGGGCGTACCCAGGCCCGGCAGGTCTCGCCGCCCGATCCGGCGCTCGCCGGCTCCCAGGTGGTGGTCAACGGCCAGCGCTCGGTGGTCAAGGTGCTCGGCTCCGCGCCGAGCTGCTCGCGCCGGATCGAGGGCTCCGGGTTCGTCTACGCCGACGACCGGGTGATGACCAACGCGCACGTGGTGGCGGGCACCCGTTCGGTGGCGGTGGAGCTGAACGGCGACCGGTACGACGGTGAGGTGGTCGTCTACGACCCGGACCGGGACCTGGCCGTGCTCCACGTGCCGGAGCTGCCCGGCCCGTCGATGCGGTTCGCCGCCGGCAACGCGGGCAGCGGCGCGGACGCCATCGTGCTCGGCTTCCCGCTCGACGGGCCGTACAACGCCCAGTCGGCCCGGGTACGCGACGTCGACCGGATCACCGGGCCGGACATCTACTCCGCCGGCGACGTGACCCGGGAGATCTACACCATCCGGGCGCTGGTCCGCAGCGGCAACTCCGGCGGGCCGCTGGTCTCCGCCAACGGGCTGGTGCTCGGGGTGATCTTCGCGGCGGCCGCCGACGACCCGAACACCGGCTTCGCGGTGACCGCCGCCGAGGCCCGCCCGGTCGCGCTGGCCGGCGCGGAGCGCACCCGGGGTGTGGCCACCGGCAAGTGCACCTGAGCCGGCTCAGGGGTGCGGCGCGGCGGGTGGGGTCTGGTGGTGCCAGACGGTGAAGGCGGCGGACGTCGCGGCGACCACGGCCGTGCCGAGCACCCAGCCGGCCAGCACGTCGCTGCTCCAGTGCACGCCGAGCGCGGCCCGGCTGAACCCGGTCACCCCGGCCAGCAGCACGGCGGCCACCCACACCGCCCACCGACCGGACCGCCCCCGCGCGTACGGCAGGAAGACCACCAGCAGGATCCCGGCGGCCAGCGCCGCGTTCAGCGCGTGACCGGACGGGAAGGCGAGCCCGGCGGCCTGCGCCACCGGCTCGGGCAGGTCCGGCCGGGCCCGCCCGAAGAGCAGCTTGAGCAGCGGGCCGAGCAGCCCGCCCACCAGCATGGTGACGGCCACCCAGACCGCGAGTTGCCGGGCGCCGCGCCGGACCAGCCAGATCACCAGCACCAGCGCGCCGACCCGCAGCGGCATCGGCGCGAACACATTGGTCCACAGGTTCATCAGGCGGACCCAGGCCGGATGGTCGACGGCGAAGCCGTGCAGCGCGCCGGCCACCGTGGTGTCCACCTCGCGCAGCGGCGGCCAGCCGGCCAGCACCAGGAGCGCGAGCAGGGCGAACGGCACCAGCACCAGGAACGCCGCGGCGACGGCGAGGGTCAGCCGGAGGCCGCGCGAGTCTTCCGGGTGTAGCCGACGGTGCCGCCACGACGGCCGCGTCGGCGTCGGGAGGGTGCGCTGGCCGGGTGAGGTCATGGCATCCGTTCTACCCAGCCCGGAGCGGGCTCAGGCGTTCCGTTCACGGACGGGTGCGGGCGGAGCGGGTAGGTCAGCGGCTGCCCCACCGCCGGAACCGGCGCACCATCAGCGCCGCGCCGGTGAGCAGGGCGACGAAGAGCACGGCGCCGGTCCAGAGCCGCTCGGGGGTGGAGTCGTGCTCGGAGCCGGCGGGCCGGGCCGTCCACTGGCTCTGCTGGCGCGGTGCTGTCAAGCCGCCGAGCGGGTCCGCGCCGGCGCCGGCCGCCTCGGCCTCCGCCGAACCGGGTGCCGGGCCGAACCCGACCACGCCGGGCGAGGCCTGGTCGTCCAGCGGGTTGCGGCCCACCGGGCTCACCTCGGCGTCCAGCGCGGCGACCGGGTCGACCAGGCCGTACCCGAAACGGTCGTCCCGGCCGGTGGGGCCGATGTCGCGGGCGGTGGACAGCAGCCGGTTGACCACGTCGCCGGCGGACATCTCCGGATAGCGGGCCCGGACCAGCGCGGCGGTGGCGGCCACCAGGGGTGCGGCGAAGCTGGTGCCCTGCACCCGCCAGTACCCGTCGCCGGGGCGGGCACCCACCAACCCGGTGGCCGGGGCGGTGAGCACGGTGGCACGCCCGGTGATCGCGCCGGACCAGAGGTTCTCGCTGTCCTTCTCCAGCCCGGACACCGCGATCACGCCCGGCTCCCGGGCCGGGTACCAGACCTTCGAGTTGGTGGAGGTGGCCAGGTTGCCGGTGCAGGCGACGACCACCACGTCCCGGGCGAAGGCGTAGTCGAGCGCTGCGGCCAGGGCGGGGCTGTCGCCGCTGCCGCCGAGCGAGAGGTTGATGACCCGGGCGCCGTTGTCGACGGCCCAACGCACGCCCTTGGCGACGATCAGCGCGTCGTCGTAGCGGTTCTCGTCGTCCAGCACCCGGACCGGAAGGATCTTGGCATCCGGGGCGAGGCCGACCACGCCCCGGTTGTCGTCGTTGCGCCCGGCGATCAGCCCGGCCACCGTGGTGCCGTGGCCGACCGGATCCGGGTCGCCGCCGAGCGGGGCGACCAGGTCGTGACCGGGCAGCACCTGGCCGGCCAGGTCGGGGTGGCTGGCGTCCACACCGGAGTCGACGACCGCGACGACCACCCCGCGCCCGGTCGAGCTGCGCCAGGCGGTCTTCGCCCCCAGCTCGTCGAGCTGCCACTGCTCGTCGCGCACCTGGTCGGGGCGGGTCTGGCTGTCCGGAACCGGCGCGGCCAGGGGGACCGCCGCCGAGGCGAGCGCGACCGGCCGGGCGGCCGCGGCGTCGGCGGGCGGCACCGGGCCGGCGAGCGGCACGGCCACCGCCGCCACAGCGAGCAGCGCCCGACCGGCGACCCGTCGCGCCGTCGGCGGACAGCTCTGCCGCACCCTTGTCACATTCTCAGCCGTTCCTCGGTTCGGAAAGACGACGATCGGAGATTACCGGTTCCACCCCCTCTTCCGGAGCCATCCGTCAACACCTGTCACGGTGGCGGCAGGTGGGCCAGCTGCACCAGGCGTACGCCCTCACGTCGGGTCACCAGCCGGCCGCGCCCGGGTGGCAACGGCCCGGGACGGACCGAACCGACCAGCGCACCCTCCTCCGGGCTGCCGGCCATCACCAGCCCGGCCGTGGAGAGTTCCCGCAACCGCTGCGCGATCGGCTCGTACTGCGCCCGGCCGGCGCCGCCGGAGCGGCGGGCGAGCACCAGGTGCAGCCCGACGTCCCGGGCGTGCGGCAGATGCTCCTCCAGCGCCCGCAGCGGGTTGGCCGGCCCGCTGGCCACCAGGTCGTAGTCGTCCACCAGCACGAACAGCTCCGGACCGGACCACCACGACCGCTCCCGCAACTGGGCCGGGGTGATCTCCGGACCGGGGAGCCGGGCCTGCAGGTAGCCGGCGGCCGACTCGACCAGGTCGGCGGTGTGCGCGGCGGCGGTGCCGTAGCCGATCAGGTGCGGTGTCTCGATCGCGCCGAGCAGGCTGCGCCGGTAGTCGACCAGGATCACCCGGGCCTGCTCCGGGGTGAACCGGGTGACGATCGAGGTGGCCAGCGCGCGCAGGAACGACGACTTGCCGCACTCGGCGTCGCCGAAGACCACGAAGTGCGGCTCGGTGGCGAAGTCCAGCACCACCGGGCGCAGGTCCGCCTCGGCCACCCCGACCGGGAAGCGCAGCCCGGTCGTCGCGGCCAGGTCCAGTTCGGCGTACGGGAGCACCGGCGGGAGCAGCCGCACCGGCGGCGCGGCCGGCCCGGGCCAGCCGGCGGCCAGCCGCTTGACCAGGTCGGCGGTGTCCGTACCGGTGGTGAGCTGCGGCAGCGCGGTGAGGAAGTGCAGGCTCTCCGCGGTGACGCCCCGGCCGGCGCTCTGCTCCGGCACGTTCGCCGCGGCCCGCCGGGCCACCAGCGAGTCGGCCGGGTCGCCGAGGCGCAACTCCAGCCGGGAACCGAAGAGGTCCCGGATCGCCGGCCGGAAGTCCAGCCAGCGCAGCGCGGTCGCCACCACGTGCACCCCGTACGACAGCCCGCGGGTGGCCAGGTCGGTGATCAGCGGCTCCAGGTCGTCGTACTCGCCGCGCAGGGTGGCCCAGCCGTCGACCACCAGGAAGACGTCACCGAACGGGTCGCCGATCGGCTGGCCGGTGCCGGCCGCCGTGGCCCGGCGCTGCCGCCAGGCGGCCATCGAGTCCACGCCCAGCTCCGCGAAGCGGCGTTCCCGTTCCACCAGCAGGGTGGCGATCTCGCCGACCGTACGCCGGACGGCCGTCGGGTCGGCGCGCCCGGCGACGCCGCCGACGTGCGGCAGGTCGCGGAGCGTGCCCAGCCCGCCGCCGCCGAAGTCGAGGCCGTAGACCTGCACCTCGGCCGGGGTGTGGGTGAGCGCCAGCGCGCAGATCAGCGTGCGCAGCGCTGTCGACTTGCCGCTCTGCGGTGCACCGACCACCGCCACGTGCCCGGCGGCCCCGTCCAGCGCCAGCCAGAGCAGGTCGCGTCGCTGCTCGAACGGCTTGTCCACCACGGCGACCGGCACCTGGAGCGCCCCGTGCAGCTCCGGGTTGCCGACGGTGAGCCCGCGCACCGGGTCGACGGCGGCCGGGCCGAGCAGCTCGTCCAGCGCCGGCGGGCGGCCCAGCGGCGGGAGCCAGACCTGGTGCGCCGGTGGCCCCTGCCCGGCCAGCCGGCCGACCAGCAGGTCGAGCAGGCTCTCCGGGCCGTCCTGCTCGACCTCCGCCTGGGCCGCCGGCCGGGGCGGCTCGGGGGCCGGCAGGTAGTGGGTGGAGAACGTCAGCAGGCGGGGGGTGCCGGGGCCGCCGGCGCCGGCGGCGACGGCTCTGCGCACCGCCCCGGAGACGTACGCGGCCTTGAACCGGACCAGCGGTTCGGTGCCGAAGCGCAGGTAGCCGTGACCGGGCGAGCGGGGCAGCTCGTGCGCGTCCGGCACCCCGAGCACCGTCCGGGACTCCAGCGCGGAGAAGGTCCGCAGCCCGATCCGGTACGACAGGTGGGTGTCGAGCCCGCGTAGTCGCCCCTCCTCCAACCGTTGGCTCGCCAGCAGCAGGTGCACGCCGAGCGACCGGCCCAGCCGGCCGATCTGGACGAACAGGTCGATGAAGTCGGGCTTGGCCGAGAGCAGCTCGGAGAACTCGTCACAGATCAGCAGCAGCGAGGGCAGCGGGGCGAGCGGGGTGCCGGCGGCCCGCGCCCGCTCGTAGTCGCGCAGGCTGGCGAAGTTGCCGGCCCGGCGGAGCAGCTCCTGGCGGCGGACCAGCTCGCCGTTGATCGCGTCGACCATCCGGTCGACCAGCGGCAGCGCGTCGGCCAGGTTGGTGATCACCGCGGCGGTGTGCGGCAGCCGGTCGAACGAGGCGAAGGTCGCCCCGCCCTTGAAGTCGACCAGGACGAAGTTGAGCTGCTCCGAGCTGTGCGTGGCGGCCAGCCCGAGCACCAGGGTGCGCAGCAGCTCGGACTTGCCGGAGCCGGTGGCCCCGATCAGCAGGCCGTGCGGGCCCATCCCGTCCTGGGCGGACTCCTTGAGGTCGAGCTCGATTGCGCCGCCGTCGGTGCCCACCCCGATCGGCACCCGCAGCCGCTCGCGCGGCGAGCGGGGCGCCCAGCCCTGCTCGGCGGTGAAGCTCTCCGGGTCGCCGAGCCCGAGCAGTTCGGGCAGCCCGGGCTCGGCGCCGGCCGGGGCGTCCGGGCCGCCGCGTGGGGCGCCGGCCAGCCGCAGCGGGGCCAGCCGGCGGGCGACCGCCTCGGCGTCGGCCGGCGCCAACCGGTCGGCGGTGCCCACCTCGACGTGCCCGTCCGCCGAGTGCGAGTGCAGCCGGCCGTCGCGCAGTTCGAGCAGCAGCGCGAACCGGTCCAGCAGGCGGGGCGGCGCGGTGTCCAGGTCGATGACGGTCACCGCGTCGATGCCGCCGTCGCCGGTCAGCTCGGTGGCCCCGGTGAGGTCGCCGCCGTCGAGCACCACCACCACGTGCGGGCCGTCGGTGGCCGGCCCGGCCGGGCTGAACCGGGACCGGCTGGCCAGCACGTCGTCGAGCAGCCGCTCCAGTTCGGCGGCGGCGCTGGTGACCAGCCGCACCGGGCCGAGCGCGTCGGTGCGGGCGGGATGGTGGGTGTGCGGCAGCCACTTGACCCACTCCCAGGCGGCCCGCCGTTCCGGCCCGGCACAGACCGCGACGAGCAGCTCGTCGGGGGCGTGGAAGACGGCCAGCTGGGTGAGCATCGCGCGGGCCAACGCCCGGCCGTCGGTGGCCGGGGTGGCCTTGACGTACACCCGGGCGAAGCTGCGCAGCGACAGCGCCACCGGCAGGTCGGGCACCACCGAGTACGCGTCCAGGAACCGGCGCAGCGCGCCCGCGGTCATCGGCTCCAGCTCCTCCAGCGGCCGGGTGACCGGCGGCACCAGCGGGGTGGCCAGGGTCTGCGGCCCGACCCCGACCCGGACCACCGCGAAGTCCGGGTCGGCGGGACGGCGTTCCCAGACCCGGTGGCTATCCACCGTCGACCAGAGCCGGCCCGGGTCCGGGTGCCGGTAGTAGAGCCCGGCGCGCTGCCGGCCGGCGGTCTGCCGGACCCGGCGCCGCAGCGCGGTGAGGTGCCGCAGGTACTCCCGGCGGGCGGCCATCATCTCCGACTTCTTCGGGGTGCCGGCGGCGCTGCCCCAGGAGGTCACCAGCATGGCCAGCGAGGAGAGGCCGAACATGCCGCCCACCACGTACGAGTAGGCCCCGCCGCCGCGGCCGAACATCATCGCCATGGCCACCGTGCCGCCGAGCATCGGCAGCACCATCAGCAGTTGCTGCCAGCGCCCGCCGGCGACCGGGGGGATCTCCGGCGGCGCCTCCACCGGCAGCTCGCCGACCGGGATCTCCGGCGCCGGACGGCGGGGTGGCCGCTTGATGACGACAGTGGACACCGACCCTCCTGACTGCGCACGGTGACCCGAGCCTGGCTCATGGTAGGTAAAGTCCTGTCGTCCGCGCAGCCACCAACCCCGCTCGATATGGAGATCAGTCGATGACGATCGGGCTCGCCCGGGTCACCATCAGCGCCCCGCAGCGGCGGGTGGACGTCGCGCTGCCCGAGCAGGTTCCCCTGGCCGAACTGCTGCCGGAGGTGCTGCGGCACGCCGGCGAAGGGCTGGCCGACGACGGTGAACGGCACGGCGGCTGGGTGCTGCGGCGTACCGACGGGGCGGTGCTGGCGACCGCGCAGGCGCTGCTGCCGCAGGGCGTCCGGGACGGCGAGGTGCTGCACCTGGTGCCGGCCCGGGCCGAGTGGCCCGAGCTGGAGTACGACGACGTCGTGGAGGCGATCGCGGACGGCGCCCGGCGGCGGGGCGACGCCTGGTCACCCGGTGCCACCCGGGCCGCCGTGCTGGCCGGGGCGGCGGTGCCGCTGGCGGTGGGGCTGCTCGCCGTGCTCGCCGGTGGCCCGGCGGGCGGGGCCGGCTGGCCTGCGGCGGCCGTGGTGGCGCTGCTGCTCACCCTGGCCGGCACCGTGGCGTCCCGGGCACACGGGGACGGCCCGGTCGGCGCCACCCTGGGCGGCTACGCGCTGCCGTACGCGGCGGCGGCGGGCGCCCTGGCGGTCAGCTCCGGCGACCCGGTCGGCCCGCTCGCCCCGGTGCGTTGGCTGGGCGCGCCGGAACTGCTGGCCGGCTCGGTGGCGCTGCTGCTGGGGTCGGTGCTCGGGCTGGTCGGCATCGCCACCCGGCTGCGGGTCTTCGTGGCCGGCGCCGTGGCGGTGGCGGGCGGGGCGCTGGCCGCGCTCGGCGGGCTGCTGCTCGACCCGGCCGGCACCGCCGCCGTGCTGCTCTGCGTCCTGGTCTTCGCCGTCGGGGCGGTGCCGCTGCTGGCGATCCGGCTGGGCAAGGTGCCGCTGCCGCCGATCACCCTGCCCACCGCCGCGCCCGGTGACGCCGACCGGGCCCGGGACCTGCCCGACCGGGGCCGCGTCTACGCGGCGGTGGCCCGCACCGAGGAGATGCTGACCGGCATGCTGCTCGGGCACGCGGTGCTGGCGGCGGCCGCCGCGCTGGTGCTCGGGGTGGCCGGCGGGACCGCCGGTCGGGTGCTGGTGGCGGTCGCCGGTGCGGTGCTGCTGCTGCGCTCCCGGCTCTTCGTGGCGCTGCGGCACCGGGTGCCGACGGTGGTCGCCGGCCTCGCCGGGTACGCCGTGCTGGGCGCCGTGCTCGCCGCGCGGTCCGGTCCGGCGGGGCGGCTGGTGCTGGTCGCCGGTGGCCTGGCGCTGGCCCTGCTCGCCGTGGCGGCGGGCAGCACGTACGCCCGCCGGCCGGTCTCGCCGTACCTCAGCCGGCTCGCCGACCTGACCGACACCGCGCTGGTGGTCTCCGTGGTCCCGGTCGCCTGCGCGGTGCTCGACCTGTACGAACGGGCCCGGGGGCTGCTCGGCTGAGCGGCTCCCGGGCCCGGTACGACGTCGTGGTGGGTCAGTGCCCGGCTTCGCCGCGCTCCGCGGCCTCCTTGGCGCGCTGGTACGACGCCCGGATCTCGGCCTCGGCCTCGGTCCGCCCGACCCAGGTGGCGCCTTCGACCGACTTGCCCGGTTCGAGGTCCTTGTACACCTCGAAGAAGTGCTGGATCTCCAGCCGGTCGAACTCGCCGAGGTGGTGGATGTCGCGCAGGTGCTCCTGGCGCGGGTCCTCGTAGGGGACGCAGAGGACCTTGTCGTCGCCGCCCTTCTCGTCCGTCATCCGGAACATGCCGATGGTGCGGCAGCGGATCAGGCAGCCGGGAAAGGTCGGCTCGGGGACCAGCACCAGCGCGTCCAGCGGGTCGCCGTCCTCGCCGAGGGTGCCCTCGATGAAGCCGTAGTCCGCCGGGTACTGGGTGGACGTGAAGAGGGTGCGGTCCAGCCGGATCCGGCCGGTCGCGTGGTCGACCTCGTACTTGTTGCGGTGACCCTTCGGGATCTCAACCGTCACGTCGAAATCCATCTGCACGCTCCCTCGTTTGCCCACGCTGGCTAACGGAAACCACCGGCGCCGACCGGTGCGGGTGAATGCCCACCCACCGGTCCGGCCACCGCATAGTGTTCGGACCGAAGTAGTGTCACCCAGACCGAATTTCGTGGGGGG